>JAEWYJ010000346.1 GCA_023395695.1 Bacillota bacterium
GCTGGGTACACACCGCAATACCCAGCGCCTTGAGCAGGATGGACGAATACTCTGTGTCCAGCTGGGTGAGCGCAACAAGCTCGGACAACTGCTCCACCACCGGGCTCAGGGTATTGATCCCCCACAGCAGCAGCAAAATGCCGCACACCAGCGACAGCAGCAGCGCATATTCTTTTTTTAAGTCGCGCAGCGTAACCGCCAGCAGCATTGCCATTAAAGCAGCGGCCGCTACGGCAAAAAATTCCTGAATCACAGATTAAACACCGTCTTTACTGTTTCAAAGAGTGTATTGATTTCATAAATCATCATCATCAAAACCACAATCAGACCAGCCAGTGTCGTCATCATAGCCTGCTCTTCGCGCCCTGAGCGGATGAGCACCTGGTTGAGCACCGAAACAATAATACCGACAGCCGCAATACGAAAAATCAAATCGACGTCCATGTTATTTTCCCCTCCTAAAACAATATGACAGCCAAAGAAAGCCCCAGCAGCGCGCCAAGTGTTGCCGATAGTCGACGGTTTTTCTCACAGGAGACACGCGCCTCCGATAAAATAGCGTCGAGCTGTTCAATTAAAAGACCAAGCTGCCCGAGCTGGGTGTCCAGATCGCTGGTGCCGAGAATATCGCCTACCGACGAAAGCAGCCTGCGCTCCGGTGCGTCAAACGGCTCGCTGCTGCTGTTTACAGCCTGTGTCCATGCGGATGAAAAGTCCGCATGCAGCGTGTTTTCGGCCGTTCTGGTAAGGTAGTCGCAGCCGGACAGCACCGGGTCACTTTTTAACATGTCCAAAAGCTGCGCAGGCGGTGCCAGTGTAAAACGCAGCGTATGGCGCAGCGTAAGAATGAAGGTGCGGGTCTGTTCAATGGCCGATATGCGCCGTTGGTACCGCGCGCCGTGAAAGATCCCACCAATTGAGCAGCTGAGCGCCAGCAGGCCCAGCCCCGTGATGCGAAGCCAGATCATCAACTGAAAACACCTCCCTGATGCTGGATGGATGCGGGAATTCGCTTAAAATGGCCACTTTATCAAAAGCCCCACTGCCGAGCAGCAGCCTGCCCGCCGGGCGGTTGAGAAGCTCCGCTTTGCTCCCTGCGTGGATGGTTGTAATAACCGATACGCCACAGTTAAGCGCATATACCACCGCCGCCGCCTCCCGTTCGGAGCCCAGCTCATCGCAGAGAATAATCTGCGGCGAGAGATTGCGTACCGCCATTAACAGCCCGTCCCCTTTGTCGTAGCCCAAGAGCACACAGCAGCCATGGCAAAAGTCGCCCAGCTCCCCGCGCTCGTCCACCACAACCACGCGGTCACAGCCGTTGATTGCGCCGTTGGATAGCGAGACAGCCAGATCGCGCAGCACCGTTGTTTTGCCGCTGGCCGGCGCACCGGCGATTAATAGGCCGCAAATGCCGCCGCCAAAAGCCTCGCGCAGCAGTTTGTCCGCTACCCCGCGGTATTCCCGTGCGACGCGCAGCACAATGGCGTTAATCTCCCGCAGGTTCATCAGCTGACCGTCGCCGCCATATACTGCCGTGGCCGCAAAGCCGGCACGGTGCCCCCCGGGCAGCGTCAGGTAACCCTGCGCCAGCTCCCGCTGGTGGCTGTGCACAGCCTGTCCGCACAATGTAATATAGCATTGCGCCAGCTCCTGCGCGGTGACCGGCGGCCAGTCCCGCAAGGCAACGCTCCGGTTGTTGACCCGAAGCTGCGGGCATGCCCCCGCAATCAACCGCAGCTCCTGCGCGTTTTCGCAAAGCGCATCCGGCAAGCCGGATAGCTTTTTTTTGATATTTTCCGAAAGCGAGGCGACCGCCTGATTAAACGCGGCTCGTCCAAAAAGCATTTTAAATTCCTCCCCTCTTTCTACTGTTATTTGTATGGACAGCCCCCGGCTTATAGAACAAAAAATACCGCGCTGTTTTTTAAGACAGCGCGGCAGGCGAAAGCTGTTTTAAGTTTTTTTGGTAATACTGGTACGGCAGTTGGGGCAGGTAATTACTATTTTGCCCCGGCCGCGCGGCACACGCAGCACCTGCTTGCAGCGCGGACAATTGTAATAGCGGTGCTCCCTGTCCTTTAAGCGGCTATTCCAGCGCTTAAAAAACAGGATAACCGGCTCGGCCTTTTGCAGAAAAACGCGATTTTCGGCGCTGCGCCTGTAAACATCGCGCGAGAGAAAGCGGATCCAAAACAGCACAAGCGGTATCAGCGCCAGAAAGCGCCACAGACCGCCGGGCAGCAGCAGTGACAGCGCCAGATAAGCGCCCAGCAGCGTCCATTGCAGCTGGTCGACGCCATAGCGCCCTATCATAAAGTTGCGCAGCCAGTTCATCATAATAATCCTCCCGTTTTAGCCTGTTGTTCCAGCTCAAGATAAAAGCAATTAAGACTGCCGATATATTTCTCTTTCCACGGCTTGTTTCTGCCGCAGTAATGTACAATCGCAGTATTTTGACGCACCCAGTCAAGCGTCAGCGGGTTCTCCCAGTTTTCCGGTCGCAGATTATACAGATGAAAACAACGCTCGCTTAAATTATAGCGCAAATGATCCACTGTTAAAATACGCGTCGCATAGACGGCATTAAGAACGTCCTGGTCGGGCAGCATCAAAACCGTTCGGTGCGTTTTAATATATTCAAAAACCGCCGCCTCGTTTTGCTCACAGCGCAAGGCCTTAATATTCATCATCATCACGCCGGAGTTGACGTAGCTGCTCCCCTGCGGCATTGAAAGGCGCAGGTCATTGACCCGCGTCAGCTTTGAACGGGGCGAGATATGCGAGGCCGCCGCAAACAGATGCGCTCCAAATTCAAGCGTATACAGCGCATCCAGAGGATTGAGCACCACAAGATCGGGATCCAGATATAAAATGCGGTCGACCGTCTCAGGAAGTAGCCGCGCCGCAAAAATGCGGTAGTACATTTCGACGGGATAGCGCCCGGTGGTCGGCGCATCGGCTAAAAAACCCTCCGGCACTAAAACCGAATGAGCCGCCAACCGGTCGGGGCAGATGCGGTTAAGCTGTGCAAAATGCGCATCGGTCAGCGAGGTATGCACCACATACAACGAAACACTTGTCGCCGGGTTCGCTTTTAACAGTGAATAGAGCATAACAATCAGTTGCCTGAGGTATCCCGCATTCAATGTCACCAGTATGTTCATAGACAGCATTACTCCATAAAATTAATATATGCCATGGCTTACAATTAATATTATAATGGCCGGATATTAAAAAATTGGGAACAATTAGTGTAGTAAAAATATATTTTAATGCTGTTACAGCTGTGAAAAGGCGGATTTTGGAACACCAAAGCCCAGCGACAGGTTTTTGGAATAAGCTGAAGCACCCGCCTGTCTATACCGGCAGGCGGGTGCTTTTAAAAAATCTTGAACATAGCGTGGCGGTAGCCTGACGTCAGAATCTGATAGAATTAGAACAGACCCGAAATACGCCCGTTCTCGTCGACGTCTATGCTCTCTGCGGCGGGCTTCTTGGGCAGACCCGGCATGGTCATGACGTCGCCGGTCAACGCGACAATAAATCCTGCGCCCGCAGACACTTTCAGATTGCTGACCGTGACTAAAAAGTCCTCCGGAGCGCCCAGAGATTTGGCGTCGTCGGTAAAGCTGTACTGGGTCTTGGCCATACAAATGGGCAGGTTCCCAAAGCCAAGCGCCTCCAGCTGGGCGGCCTGCTTGGCAGCCGAAGCGGTCAGCACGGCGCCCTTGCCGCGATAGACGCGCTGCACAATCGTATTAAGCTTTTCCTTAATCGAAATACCGACGTCGTAAACGTAGCTGAAACTGTTAGGCGTTTCGCACAGGCGTACAACCTCCTGCGCGAGCTCCACAGCACCCTCGCCCCCCTTGGCCCACACCTCGCTGAGCGCGACGTTAACGCCGAGCTCGCGGCATTTTTCACGCACCAGGTTCAGCTCGGTCTCGGTATCGGTGGGGAAACGGTTGATGGCTACCACGCAGGGCAGACCGTAAACCTTGGTAACATTTTCGACATGGCGCAGCAGATTGGGCATGCCTTTCTGGAGCGCTTCGAGATTCTCATTGTTCAAATCGGCTTTTGCCACGCCGCCGTGATGCTTGAGCGCGCGCACCGTCGCAACAACAACGACCGCGCTCGGCACCAGACCGGACATGCGGCATTTGATATCGAGGAACTTTTCCGCGCCAAGGTCGGCCCCAAAGCCCGCCTCCGTAACGGCATATTCGCCCAGCTTTAGCGCCATGCGGGTTGCCATGACCGAGTTGCAGCCGTGCGCAATGTTGGCAAACGGGCCGCCGTGGATAAACGCAGGCGTTCCCACAAGTGTTTGAACAAGGTTCGGCTTAATTGCATCCTTAAGCAAGGCACACATGGCACCCTCGGCACGCAGCTGACCGGCGGTAACAGGCTCATCGTCATAGTTATAACCGACAATCATCTTGGCAAGCCGCGCCTTCATATCGCTGATCGACGAGGACAGGCAAAGCACCGCCATAATTTCGGAGGCAACGGTAATATCGTAGCCGTCCTCACGGGTGACGCCGTTGGTGCGTGGGCCAAGACCGTCGATAACGCTGCGCAGCTGGCGGTCATTCATGTCGACAACCCGCTTCCATGTAATGCGCTTGGGGTCGATGCGCAGCGCGTTGCCCTGATAGATGTGGTTGTCCAGCAGCGCCGCAAGCAGGTTATTCGCCGCGCCGATGGCGTGAAAATCTCCGGTAAAATGCAGGTTGATATCCTCCATGGGCACAACCTGTGCGTAGCCGCCGCCCGCAGCGCCGCCCTTGACGCCGAACACCGGGCCCAGCGAAGGCTCACGCAGCGCCACAATGGCTTTTTTGCCGATGTAGCGCAGACCGTCGGTCAGCCCAACGCTGGTCGTGGTCTTTCCTTCGCCCGCGGGGGTCGGGTTGATGGCGGTGACCAGAATCAGCTTGCCGTCAGGGCGCTCCGACAGATCGGAGAGTAGCTTATAGTCGATTTTGGCTTTGGTGCGGCCGTAAAGCTCAAGATATTTTTCATCCACGCCTGCGGTTTTGGCAATTTCGCGGATGTCCTTGGGCTCACAGCTCTGCGCAATTTCGATATCAGATAAAAAAGCCATTAAAATAATCCTCCCAATTTGTTTTCATATGGAATATAAGCACGAAATGCCGTGTATCGCATTCATGCTCCGCGCTATGTTTGCAGCTACAACATAACACATGATTTTCGGCGACACAAGAGCAAACCCATTGCCTGTTGCCATATTTGACGAAAAAAAGATGCTTTTTATCGTCAATCGGCCCATTTTACCGGCATTGGCCCTGCATGCAGGGGAATAATAACGTCAGACAAATCGAACCCGGGCAAGCATCAATCTGGCTTGCGGGCCTTGCAGGTGACGAATGACCCCATCTTCAGTTAAACCTTCTATCCATGCTGTCCCGGCAGGTGCAAGGTAAACAGCTTCATTCGCGGCATGGAGCACCACAGTACCCTCCACACACCAAACTAACGTCACAATGCGCTTGCCGTCCGGGTCGGACGCCGCAGGCAGCGCGGCATTTCCTCCCGCCGAGAGCGTTATGGCAAACGCCTCTCCAGTGCAAATGCCCTTTCGTGTCATCAGATTATAATCGGTAACCCGCCCCTTGCTGCGGGTCTGCCATGCACCGTCAAAAGAGCACAGTGCCATTTCGTCTAAAACAACCGCCTCATCGCCGTTGAATATCAGCTGCAATTGCCCTGCTACCGGGGCTATAATACGGTTATAGTCGGGCAGCGGCGTAAAGTCCGATTCATCCAGCAGCACAGTGGCGGAGCTGAGGCGAAAGTTAAAAGTTCTGTCGGCGTACAGCGCCTCCGGCGGATCAATGGCGATTTGCGTTGTTTTTCCCCCGGCCCAATCGCTGGTTATATAGGTATCCGGTGTTATAGCTTTAAAGATCATTTTCCCTCACCTTTCTGCTGGAGCCAATCTACTGCTTTTATGTTGTAGGCTTTCTGTCTGAAAGTATAACGTTTTAATCGTCTAATAAACGTCACAAAGCAATGAGCGGGATGTCAAAAAAATTTTATATGGTTGCGTTCGCTGAAATCATCCATTATGATAAACATACAGACGATGGTCCCGTCCTTTGGACAGATTTGAAAGAATATTTTGATACAGAAACGGAGTCGATTGCAATGAACAAAATTCTGGAATGTGTACCGAACTTCAGCGAAGGCCGCGACCTTGATAAGGTCGAGAAAATTGTCGCCCCTTTCCGCGGCAAAGAAAACGTCAAGCTGCTCGACTACAGCACCGACAAGGATCATAACCGCTGTGTCGTCACGGTGGTCGGCGAGCCGGAGTCGGTGCGTGACGCTGTCATTGAAGCGATTGGCATTGCCGCCCAGCTCATCGATATGACCAAGCACGAAGGCCAGCACCCCCGCATGGGCGCAACCGACGTCGTGCCGTTTATTCCGATTCGCAATTGCACCGTTGAAGAGGCCGATCAGATCGCCCGTGAGGTCGCTACGGCGGTCGGAGAAAAATTCGGCGTTCCCAGCTTTTTGTATGAGAAGTCCGCTACCGCGCCTCACCGCGCCAATCTGTCCGACATCCGCAAGGGCCAGTTTGAAGGCATGGCGGAAAAAATGCAAGATGCCAAGTGGAAGCCCGATTTCGGCCCCCAAACCATTCACCCGACCGCCGGTGTAACCGCCATTGGCGCGCGGATGCCGCTTATCGCTTTCAACATTAACCTTGACACGCCCAATGTGGACATCGCCACTCAGATTGCGCACAAGGTTCGCTATCTTAATGGCGGCTTCCGCTTTGTCAAGGCAATGGGTGTCATGCTTGAAGAACGCAATATCGCGCAGGTTTCGATGAATCTGACCGACTACACCAAGAGCGCCATTTATCGTGTATTTGAGACGGTTAAGATGGAAGCCCGCCGCTATGGCGTCAACGTTGTCGGCAGCGAGGTCATTGGCCTGACCCCGATGGCCGCACTGATTGATTGCGCGGAGTATTATCTGCAAATTGAGAACTTTAATATGGATCAGGTTCTTGAAACCCGACTCTAAACGCTTAAACCGGAGGATAAATATATGGAAATGAAAACAATGACGCTTGAGGTTTTCTGCGCCACGACTGCTTCTAACGAGCCTGCGCCCGGCGGCGGCAGCGTCGCGGCACTGGCCGGCGCGCTGGCTGCATCGCTTGCCGAAATGGTGGCCCAGCTGACCGTCGGAAAAAAGGGCTACGAGGATGCCACCGACGATATGAATGCGCTGATTCCACAAGCCGCGGCGCTGCGCGCCGCTTTGCTGGACGACATCACCCGCGACAGCACCTCCTTTAACGCTTATATGGATGCGCTGTCTCTGCCCAAAAATACCGACGAAGAAAAGGATATCCGCCGTCAGGCTATGCAGGAAGCGCTCAAAAAGGCTGCTGAGGTACCGCTTAGTGTTGCCGAAACTGCGGCCAAGATTATGCCTATGGCGGCACTGCTGGTTCAGAAGGGCAATTCCAACGCCGTGACCGACGGTTTGGTTTCAGCCATGATGACGCGCACCGCCGTATTGGGCGCTCTGCTCAATGTCAAAATAAATCTGGGCTCAATTAAGGATGAGATGTATGTCTCCCAAATGAAGGAGAAAATTCTGCAAATTGAGACCGATATCATCAATGCCGAGGCCGCGGTGCTTGCCTCCTCTCCATTATAAAGCTGATTTTTATCCCGCGAAAGGGCGACCGGAGCTTCGGTCGCCCTTTTTGCATTTATTATACCATGAGCGCAAGCGAATGGTATAATTTGCGCATCAAAAGGTAGCAAGCCGCGTTAAGCGGCGAGCCGTTGCGCATCGCTCCGGTATAATAGCCGTCTTGCGGCTATCATACTGTCCTAAGCCAAAAGCAGCGACAGCTCTACGGTTATTTTTTTTAGACGCCGGCCGTTATCGCCTTTAGCGGGCGTCAGCGTGCCGGCATCTTTTTTATGGATCGGCACAAAAGCATATCGTAAATCTCATTTGCAGATTGAAGGCTAAATGACAGGAGACACTCGGGTGCATCAGAAGCAATTTAAGTAGGTGTTTGTTCAACCTCACAAGATTAGCGCTGCTGTTTTGTGGCAAAAAGCGTATTTTTGTCGAGGACAAATTTTTGAGTAAATTTTTATTTATTTTTACAACACACTTTAGTAAAATATATAAAAGCGATTATAATAACACGCATTCTACTGCATTCAGGCGCTTAAAGGTCAAAAAGCCAGCGCCATCGCCGCTTCGCCATTTCGCTAGCATATTACCGAAATAAAGTTTCATCTTTATTCCGTCTTTTGTTTATTATCTACAATCAGCCGCAGACAGCAAAATGGCGTTTTAATCACGATTTTGTCATATATTCTGGATTAATCCCATAGACTGTATATTAACACTTCTTCTCGACCTCGATAATATGTTGTCATTTTTGCTAAATCATCGCTTCGCAATTAGATGGATACGTAGAATAGCATTTGCATTTTATGCAATTTTTCCACCCCGTGCAGACAATCGCCCTCAGATGCAGGCGTCCGAAACCGGCTCGGCAGCGAAACATTGGCAATTGTACTTAGACGTTTCTTTGACAGCATATTCGTATACTCTAATCACAAACCGGAGCGCTGTGCAAAAACGGCACGACGCCTCCCTCTGATAAAAGGAGATTGTACGAAAATGAAAACCATTGTTTTGACCGGTCAGGATCTTACCCTGGAAGAGGTCGTACTTGTCTGCCGAGAGAATGCGCAGGTTATACTTTCCGATGCAGCCAAACAGAGTATCAACGCGTCGCGCGAGGTTGTGAATCAGATCGTAGAGGAAGAACGTGTTGTTTACGGCATTACAACCGGATTCGGAAAATTCAGCGATGTTGTTATCAGCAGCGACGAATGCAAGCTGTTACAAAAAAATTTAATCGTCACCCATGCCGTGGGCGCGGGTGAGCCTTTCCCCAGAGACGCGGCGCGCGGCATTATTCTTTTGCGCATTAATAACTTGGCCAAGGGATTTTCCGGCGCACGCATGGAAGTTGTGCAAACAATGGTGGATATGCTCAACAAAGGCGTAACCCCCGTTGTTCCGCAAAAGGGTTCACTGGGCGCTTCGGGCGATCTGGCGCCGCTGTCGCACATGGTGCTGCCGATGCTTGGACTTGGAAAAGCCGAATATCAGGGCGAAATTCTCGATGGCGCACAGGCCATGGCACGCGCGGGCATTCCGACCATCGAACTGAGCGCGAAGGAAGGTCTGGCGCTTATCAACGGTACGCAGGTCATGACGGCCACCGGCGCACTGACCGTCTATGACGCCATTTCGCTTCTGAAAATTGCGGATATTGCGGCGGCTTTGAGCTTTGAAGCCCATAACGGCGTCACCGACGCGCTGGATTCACGCATTCACGCCATACGCCCGCATCAGGGACAGGTAGATACCGCCCGCATTGTCAGGCAGCTTTTGGCGGACAGCAAAAACACGACCCGTCAGGGCGAGGTTCGCGTGCAGGACGCCTATTCTCTGCGCTGCGTGCCGCAGGTACACGGTGCCAGCAAGGATGCCATCAATTTTGTAAAGAATAAAATTGAAATTGAAATTAACTCGGTTACCGATAACCCTATTATTCTCAAAGAGACGATGGAATGCATCTCTGGCGGCAACTTCCACGGCCAGCCCATGGCGCTTCCCTTTGACTTTTTGGGCATCGCCATCGCAGAGCTTGCCGATATCTCCGAGCGTCGGCTGGAACGGCTGGTGAACCCGGCCCTGAGCGGACTCCCGGCCTTTTTAACCAAGGACGGCGGCGTTAACTCCGGCTTTATGATCGTCCAGTATTCTGCGGCCTCGCTGGTATCTGAAAACAAGGTGCTGGCGCATCCCGCCAGCGTGGACAGCATTCCATCTTCTGCAAATCAGGAGGATCATGTCAGCATGGGCACCATTGCAGCCCGTAAAGCACGCGAAATTCTTGAGAATGCGCGGCGCGTGCTTGCAATGGAGCTGATGTGCGCCTGCCAGGCCATCGACCTGCGCGGCGACAAAGGGCTTGGAATCGGCACTAAGC
>JAEWYJ010000144.1 GCA_023395695.1 Bacillota bacterium
CCGCCTACAGCGAGGCTGTAGCTGCCGCTGCCGCCAAGACCGAAGTTCTTGAGGCCGCTACCTCTGCAAAACAGAAGGCACAGGCCGTACTCGACACCGCCACCGCCTGGAATGCCGGCACCGGCGACGAGGCCGCTTACGTTGCCGCCCTTGCCGCTTTTGACGCCGAGGCTGTTCCCGCCGCCACCGCCCCAGAAGCTGTAACGGCTTCCACCACCCTTGCCGGCAATGCCAATGACGCTTATACCGCTGCCGAGACTGCCTCCAATGAGGCCAACGCACTGGTCACCTCAGTCGGAATCGTTGTCGCGGCCGCTAACTCGGCTGTTGCCGAGGCTCAGGCAGATCTTGCCACCGTTAAGGATGCTTCCTTCGGCTATGTTTACGAGTCCGACGCTGTCTCCGGCATTAAGGTCAAGTCCTCCTGGGACATGAACGGCAAGCTGGTCAAGAGCGTTGAGGTCACTAAGAAAAAGGTTGCCGGCGTAACCCTTCCCCAGAAATATATCTACTTCCTCGCCATCACGCTCGCCAGCGGCACCAACACCACTGCAACCGATATTGTCGGTACCGTTGAGATGCGTAAATCTGGCAGCTTTGACTACAAGGATATGCAGCACGACGTAAATGTGGAAATTGCCTTCCCCGTTGCGAACGATACCGTTATCACCGAAGACCTGCAGGTCTTTAAAGAGGGTTCGGGGTTTGTGGGCGAATCTGAGGAAGAATTCACCTTTGAGTGCGACGACGACAGCTTCTTTACCGTCAATACCGTCGGCCAAAGCAAGCTTCTGCTCTCCGCTACCACCGATTTTGATTCCAAAATTGCCGATTTGTATCCTGACGCCAACCTGAACTTCTTTTACGGTAACGGCGCTACCTTTAATAAGACCGGCATCCTGACACTGGCTGCGGAGGAAGGCTCCTTCCTCTATCAGCTCAAGGACGACGGCACCATGGTACGCCTTAACGCTGAGTATGATAAGTACGACGAGGCTTTCAGCATCAAAACCAAGACGCTTGGCAAGTACATTATTTCCGACACTGCGCTGAAAATTGTTAATGCTCCCGGCAACAACAACAATAATAACAACAACAATAGCAATGGCGGTTCGGGTAATAACGGCGGTACCGCCAACCCCAGCACAGGCGCCGCGCTCTGATAAAGCAAGCTTTTAACATGACAAATGAGATGTGGCATAAAGTCGGGGGCGAAGGATCAAAAATCCTTCGCCCCTGACTTATTATTAAACAACACGCCTACCCCTGCGTGGTGTCGTACGGCCAATCAATAATCCCACCCATGTCATAAACGTGGTTATAGCCCAACTCCACCAGCTTTCTGGCCGCTGTCTCACTGCGTCTGCCGCTGCGGCAGTAAACAAAAATCACCTGCCGCTTGTCCGTCAGCTCGGCTTGGGCGCGCTCCGCCAGCTCGTAATCGGGTATCAGCACCGAACCGGGAATGCGGTTCTCCTGATACTCCTGCTCGGTACGCACATCCAGCAGCACGTAGGTACTGTCCTCGGTTTGGGCAAATTCGCCCATCATTTGCTTGGCGTTTTCAGCGCTTATTTTGGTATAGACAGGTTCCATGGTGCACCAGCTTACATTTTTTTGCGGTATAACCTGATCGGCGTCCTGCTCCTGCGCCAGCTGTATGCCGCGCCGCAGCGCTTCTTCGTCGATCATGCCCCCCGCCCAAGCCGCCAGATTGCCGTTGCCGTCGATAAAATAGGTTGTCGGAAAGCCTGTAACACCGTAGGCGTTTGTTCCCTGTGTGCCCTGATCGTCAAAATAAACCGGGAAGGCATACCCTCCGTCGGCGTAATACTTTTCGCCCTTTTCACGCGTTTCACGTGCGCCGTCGGTCACATTGAGCATCACAAAGGTCACCTCATCGCCAAGCTCTTTGTAAACGGTATCAAAATCGGGCATTTCCTGCACGCAAAAGCCACACCAGCTCGCCCAGAAATTGAGCACAATCGGCTTGCCCTTCAGGCTGTCAAGCGTCAGCATGTTGCCCTCAAGGTCCGTCATTGTAAAATTGGGCGCCGCTGTGCGTTCGGTCTGTTCGTCGGCCGCGCCGGATTGCCCGTCCTGAGCGGGTGCGACATCCCCCTGCGAGGAAGCGGCCGGCTGCAAATTATTGTTTGAAAAATTTTCGCTCAGCGCTCCATAGCCCCAATAAGCCGCCGCAATAACGCCACAGAGCAGCAGAACAGTTAACCCAAGCTTTTTATTTTGCGTCATTATAATCCCCTCCCTTGTATTATTACAGGCTCAGCAGGGCGAGCAAACGCCCCATTTGGCCGGTCATCATCAGCACACCCACCATAATTAGCAGCACCCCCGATACGGTATTAACGATATTATAGTGCGCTTTTATCCAATTAAAGCTGCCCTGCAGCTGTTTTAGCAGCATCGCCGCCAGCAGGAACGGCACGCCCAGCCCCAGCGAGTAGCACAGCAGCATTAAAACGCCGCCCAAGGCAGAGCCCTGCTGGGAGGCCAACATCAGCGCAGAGCCTAAAAATGCGCCCACACAGGGCGTCCATCCCACCGAAAAAACCACGCCGAACAAAAACGCTGAAAAAAAACTGTGGGATACCGATACCGAATTGCGACGCACCACGCGGTTTAAAAAACCAATTTTTAAAACGCCCAGATAGTTTAAGCCAAACAGTACCACCACTGAGCCGGTGAGTAAATTAACTATACCGGCATGACGGCTCAACAGCCCGCCCAGTGTACCCGCAAACGCACCCAAGACGACAAACACCGCTGTAAAGCCGGCGATGAAGCCCAGCGCCCCTCTGAGTGTTTTGCGTGCATCTCCTTCTCCGTTCTGTCCGGCAAAGTAAGAAATATACACCGGCAACAGCGGCAACAGGCATGGCGAAATAAAGGTAATAATCCCCTCAAGAAACGAAAGCAGGTACTGCATGGCGCCCTCCTTGGTTTTGCTGTATCAAGCGTTTTAATTGCAAACTTTGGCAGCAGTATATAGAAATTAATACAAATCATACCATAGGAGTATGCTGTTTGCCAGCGCTTTAAAAAAAGTTTACATTTTGAACTATCTCCCCCGGGCAGGATTATAGCTAAACAGCATTAAAAGAGTAACAAAGAGCATCATCGAAATTATCAAAGCGAGCAAGGATACTGCGCAACTTAGCTTTTAGCCAAGCCCAAAAGTGTTCGATGGGATTAAGTTCAGGTG
>JAEWYJ010000159.1 GCA_023395695.1 Bacillota bacterium
GGTCACGAGTATGCCCGCTACTGGATGCATAACGGTTTTATTAATGTCGATAACCGCAAGATGAGCAAAAGTCTGGGTAACTTTTTTACAACCCGCGACGTCGCCGAGAAGTTCGGCTATGAGCCGATTAAATTCTTGATGCTTCAGGCGCCCTACCGCACGCCGATTAACTACAACTACGATATTATCGAGCAGTGCCGCGCGGCGCTCGACCGCCTTTACACCTGCCGCGACCACCTCGATTTTGCCGCGACTCATGCAGTTCCAACCCCCATTGAGGGTGAGGAGACCTTCCGCCAGACCGTGGACACGCGCCGTCAGGCCTTTATTGATGCGATGGACGACGACCTGAACACCGCCGACGCCATTGCAGCGCTGTTCGAGCTGGTGCGCGACTGCAACAGCTTCTTCGCAGAGCCCAAGTCTGCCGATACGGTCGCCTACGCCATTGCCTGCTTTGACGAGCTGACCGACGTATTGGGTATTTTGTATAACCGTCACACCCATAGCCTTGACGCCGAGATTGAGACGCTGATTGAAAAGCGTCAGGCCGCCCGCAAGGCCAAAGATTTTAAAACTGCCGATGCCATTCGCGACGAGCTGAAGGCTCAGGGCATCGTGCTGGAAGATACCCCTCAGGGCATTAAGTGGCATAAGGAGTAATGCGCAGGGCCGCCCGTAAATAGATTCTTTGGGGCCGCCCGGCTTTTCGGGCGGCCTCTCACAACAGCAAGCAAAGGGAGGAATACACATGACTTGGGGAATTATCGGAGCGCTGCCCGAAGAGGTTGCGCTGCTGTGCGACGCCATGGATATTGAAAGCACCGAGCAGCACTATGGCAGCACCTTTTACCGCGGCAGGCTGGAGGGTCAGCAGGTGGCGGTGGTGTGCTGCAGCATTGGCAAGGTCAATGCTGCGCTCTGCGCGTCGTTGATGATCCGTGAAATGAACGCCGACGCCGTCATTAACGTCGGCATTGCGGGTGCTGTGGACAAACGCCTGAAGGTGCTCGACGTCGTACTCTCGACCAACGCGGCATTCCATGACGCCGAACCGCTGATGAAAAACTACTACCCCTTCCGACTGAATTTTGATGCCGACCAGCAGCTTCTGGCGCTGGCGCAAAAGGCCAGCGAAATGCTGGGCGAGTTTACATATTACAGCGGGTGTATTGCCACCGGCGACGTGTTTGTGCAGGGCGGCCCGGTTAAGGACAAAATTGTAGAACGCCTCTCCCCGCTTTGCGTCGAGATGGAAGGCGCCGCCATTGCCCACGCCGCTTTTGTCAACGATAAGCCGTTTTTGATTATTCGCACCATGTCCGACAGCGCCGACGACGAGGCCGCCATGACCTACGATACATTCAAGGATCGCGCCGCCGCGCAGTCGGCCCATATTGTGCGACGGATGCTGACGCTGAGCGCAAACTAAAACAACACACAGCAGCCCGGTTTGTCTCCGGCGGCATCATCCGCTCAGCCGGAGGCAAATTCGTGCGGGTGTATTCGGCTAAAAAGATCAATTATCCGGCCACGCGAAGATTTTGACGCCCTATGAGCGTTCGCCGCAAAACCGGCAGACGGCAGGCCGCTGTGTTATAATATCCAAGAGCCGAAAACCGCATACCTGTTCATTTGCACATCCGCCGTCCTGCCCTTTCGCCTGCGGGACGCGCAGCCAAACCCAGTTTATTGGCTGCTTTTGCCGTCTTTAAGGGATTATATTTTTAAAAGCAAATTCTTGTTGACAAATCTCGTGCAATTTGGTAAAATAAATGACGCTGCCGAACAGTGCGCGGGTGTAGTTCAGTGGTAGAATTCCAGCCTTCCAAGCTGGCTATGTGGGTTCGATTCCCATCACCCGCTCCATTTTTCTTCTATGTGCGCCAGTAGCTCAGCTGGATAGAGCAACTGCCTTCTAAGCAGTAGGCCAGGGGTTCGAGTCCCTTCTGGCGCACCACTAAGCTGCCTTGCGGCGCTTTACATGGATTTTGCGGCTTTTTGTACTTTAGCACACATGGTGGGTATAGCTCAGTTGGTTAGAGCGCCAGGTTGTGGCCCTGGAGGCCGTCGGTTCGAGCCCGATTATCCACCCCACTGATATGAAAAAAAGGCTTAACGCCTTTTTTTCATATCATCCCTTATTGGGCTGTAGCCAAGTGGTAAGGCACCAGACTTTGACTCTGGCATTCCGATGGTTCGAATCCATCCTGCCCAACCAAATAAAAATCACCAGTCAAACGACTGGTGATTTTTATTTGTGCGCCTGAGGGGGGTATTCGGCTGCTTGGCAGCGCCAATATACTGCAAGAAATCTACGACTTTTCCACACGCACGCTTCCTTACACAGCTTCAAAGCAGGGCATCTGCACCACCGTGTTTCACATTCATACACCGGCCCGGGCTTTCTTAAGCTTACCCAGCAGTGTATACAGGGGTAAAATATACAAAAAGCTTGCCGACAAAAGGCTGATGGTCGGCGCTCCTATCGAGTCCAGCGGAACTGCGCCGGCAATAGACCACGGTATCAGCGGGGCGATAACCACCGCCGAATTTTCTATGTTGATGGCCAATTCCTGCCTGTCCGGTTCTGTATCGCTGCACAGCTGATAGGTCAGCATAATCGTCAGCGCCTGGTTACAGGCGATCATTCCGGCAACAAGTGATGTTACAAGCATGCCACCAAACGGCGTTATGCGCCCGCTGATTTTGGCAAGTAGCGCCTTTATACCGTCAAGCAGCCCGGTTTGTTGGAAAATTCCCGCATAAGCGGAGGAGATGCATACAATGGCCATCACCTTAAGCATAGAAAGCATTCCGCCGCCGTCAAGCATGACGCCTACCTCCCGGTTTGCAGCATGAAAGCCCTGCGCCATCAGGAGAAGAACGTCCTGGATTTTCATATGCTGGACAAACAGGCAGATTCCTATGGCCGAAGCAATACTGGCGGACATGACCATTTTTACACTGACACGCAGCACCGACAGCACCAAAACAATAACCGCCGGAACCAGCACCGACCAATGCAAATGCATCTCGCTGCTAAAAAGCCGGTGCAGGTCGATAGCTTTTGCTTCCCCACCTCCCATAAATCCCATTACTGCATAGACGCAACAGGTCAAAAGGAAGGGCAGCAGCGCCGTGCGCAGCATACGCTTGATATTGTCAAAAATACCGGTACCGGTAAGCGCGCTGATTAAAAGGGCGCTGGTTGATACGGGAGAGCATCGATCGCCAAAATAGACGCCTGATAGAATCGCCCCGCCCGCCCATATAGGATTGGCTCCCATTGAAACAGCCATCGTCATACAAATGACCCCCATTGTGGCCGCCGTTCCAAACGATGTCCCCGTTAGAACAGACATGCCGCAATTTAAAAGAAAGGTCATCAGTATAACCGAATGGGGATGAATGAGACGAACCGCATAGCAAATAATCATTGGTATGGTTCCGCAAGCCCGCCACAGCGCAGTCAGCATGCCAATCAGCACAAACACGAGCAAGATGTTTTTTGCCGTTTTGATGCCGGAAATAATCATGCGGGACAGTTCCCAAGGGGTATGCCCCTTCAGTCTGCCGTAAATACAAAAGATCAGCAGCCCGGTAAGCAAGGCATACAAAATTGGAATATTCAGTAGAATACACAGTATCAGCACAATGCAAAATGAAAGGATCGTAAGCATTTCCATTTTTGTCACACTCCCGCCGGTATTATAGCATTTTGCCGAACGTTTGAAAACCTCCAAAGCGTACGAATGCACCGTTGTTAACCGACGCGCACGCAGATAGAATGTCGTACTTTATGTAGCCTGCTAAAGCCGTCCACCCAGTCTTACAGCCGCTTTCTTGCCTATCCGGCAGCAGGTTTTGGCTATAAAAGCATATTTCCCTCGCTTTTAAAGGTATTTTGTATTGTCTTATTGGCCGCCCAGTTATATAGTAGCATTATCTCCTGTTTTTTGGGCCTTATAAATTCCAGCTTCTGCTCTGGGGTACGGCATTTCAGGCCCGTGCAGAAGCACAAACCATGCCCGGCTTGCATCGCCCCAAAGCGACGCGCAACGCATCATACACATCGGGAAGGAAGAGGATCGGATGTTATTTTTAAAATCCAAGAAGAAAAGTGCGCCAAAGGTGGCGCCCGGCGTCAAAGCCCCGCACACGTCCGCCGGAATAAAAAATGCGCGGGACGCTAACCACAAAGCGGCCGATATCTTTAAAGGCGTTTTTCAGGTTGCGACGATGGTCAGTGACTTTGAACTGCGGCTCGCATTTTTGGGGGAGAAAATTAAACATTCCTCCAACAATCTGGGCAATATGTTTTCAGAGGTCGCCTCCTCCTCGGAAGAAATTTCATCCTCGACGTCGCAGATTGTTGACGCCAACTCCGAGCTTTCCGATATGATCGGGCATATCTCTCAGGACGCGGCGCTGCTCAACCAAAACACCGAACAGAGCAACGAAATTCTCAGCAGCATTAAGGCGGAAAATTTGGAGATGATGGGCTTTTCCAAGGATATGGATCAAAGCGTGGGCGACCTGCTTGTCGTTATACATAAAATCAACGAGGCGGTCAAGGGCATCAATGATATTTCGGATCAAACCAAGCTTTTATCGCTGAATGCCTCTATTGAAGCCGCCAGAGCCGGCGCTGCCGGCAAAGGCTTTGCCGTTGTGGCCGAAGAAGTTCGTGTGCTTTCGGAAACAACCAAAAAGCTAACTCTGAATATTGACGCGCTGCTTGAGGAAATGAACGGCGCTTCCAACCGGAGCAAGAGCAGCGTTGAAAAAACGATAGACGCCATCAGCAGAGTCAGCGGCAGCATTGAAAGCGTTTCAGGCGTCATGGCAGCCAGCACCGAGGCGACCGCCCATATCACCGGCCGAATTTCTGAGGCTGCCGAAAGCAGCAGGCGCATCAGCGACTCGCTGCAGGAGTCCTCCTCTGCGCTGGAATCTGTCAACAACGACATTCAAAATCTTTCAAAGTCGGCCGAGGAGCTCCAGCGCATCAGCGACACCATTGGTGATATTTCCGTCTCGGTCGGTAAAATAGAGACGAAAATTAACGATATGGCCGTCGCCTCGGGCGAAATGGTCAACAGCAGGCTGTGCGGCCTTTCGAACGAGGACTTTATTGAAACGGTTGAGAACGCAATCAAGGCACATACGATGTGGGTGACCAATGTCAGAAAGATGACGCGGGAAATGACGGTTATCCCCATTCAAACCGACGAGCATAAGTGCGGCTTCGGGCATTTTTATTACGCGGTCAAGCCTTCGTCCGATAAGCTGACCGGACTCTGGGAGAGCGTAGAAACGCTGCACCACGACCTGCACCAGTTAGGCGACGTCGTCATTGCCGCGGTCAAGGCTCAGGATTCGGGGCGCGCCCGTGCCAAGGTGGCGGAGGCAGAAAAGCTTACGGGCGCCATAATTGAAAAATTTCAGCAGATGATTAAAGTGACCAATGCGATGAGCGCATCAAACGAGCTTGTTTTCTGATTAACCACTATAACGATACCGGTTGGTGTGATGGTTACTCAACGGCTTAAAATAGCGTCGCTTCGGCAGTTTGCCCTGTATTCTGCTGTTGTCCGTAAGCCGCAGGGCGGTTCTCGCCTTAGCTTGCATTCAATATTTTCAGACCCATGTGCATCTGCAGGCTGTTCGGCCGGGGCATGCCGCACCCGGCGGCTACACGCCAAAGAACCCTATTCCGGTACGGTCAAAGCCCCGGAAAACCGATCCCGAAGGTCGGTTTTCCGGGGCTTTTGCTATGCTCAAAGCGGGGAGCGTGCTGCCGCCCGCAGCGGATGGCCTGCGCGTACAGCCTTTGCCCTGCCGGTTCTATCTGAACCGGCAGCCGATCCTACAGGTTTACGGCTGGACGATGGCCACCTCGTTTTTCCCTTGATAAGCCTTCTCCAGCGCGGCCGCTACCATCAGGCGAAAATTGCCACCCGATATCGAAGCACCCGCTATCATGTCAATCTCATCGCCCGACTGCTTTTCAACAACCTGTCGCGCATAGGTCCGGGTGTAGTAGTTGGGGTAGGTGCCCCG
>JAEWYJ010000184.1 GCA_023395695.1 Bacillota bacterium
TCATGATACAGGGCACAACATCCAACGCGGGCAAAAGTCTCGTAGCAGCGGGGCTTTGCCGTGTTCTGGCGCAGGACGGCCATCGCGTGGCGCCCTTTAAAAGCCAGAATATGGCATTGAACAGCTATGTTACCTGCAACGGGCTCGAAATGGGCCGTGCGCAGGTAACGCAGGCGCAGGCGGCGGGGCTGGAACCGGACGTGCGGATGAACCCGATATTGCTCAAGCCCACGACCGATGTGGGCAGTCAGGTTATTTTGCACGGCGAGGTGGTCGGCAACATGTCGGCCACGGAATATTTTAAGTATAAGCGTACGCTGCGTCCTCAGGTGCAAAGGGCGTACGATTCACTGGCGGCCGAGCATGACATCATTGTCATAGAGGGCGCGGGCAGTCCGGCGGAGATTAATTTAAAGGCTGAGGATATCGTCAATATGGGCATGGCGCAAATGGCGGGCGCACCGGTGCTGCTGGTGGCGGACATCGACCGCGGCGGTGTGTTCGCCAGCATTTACGGCACCGTCGCCCTGCTGGAGCCGGAGGAGCGCAGCCGCATCAAGGGCGTTATCATCAATAAATTCCGCGGCGACAAAGCCATTTTGCAGTCCGGTATAGACATGATTGCCGAGCTGACACACATTCCGGTGCTGGGCGTGTTGCCTTACCTGAATATTGACCTTGAGGACGAGGACAGCCTCACCGACCGTTTCTCCCGTGCGCCGGGTGAGCATTGTCCGCTGGATATTGCGGTCGTGCGGCTGCCGCGCATCTCAAATTTTACCGACTTTGACGCGCTGACCCGCCACCCTTCGGTCGGGCTGCATTACGTCAGCGCGGTGTCTGAGCTGGGCAGCCCGGACCTTGTCATTCTGCCCGGCAGCAAAAGCACCATGGCCGACCTGCTCTGGCTGCGCCAGAATGGGCTGGAGGCGGCGGTTAAAAAGCTGGCAGCCGCCGGCACACCGGTGGCAGGCGTCTGCGGGGGGTACCAGATGCTGGGGAACCTTCTCAAAGACCCCTATAACGTCGAGGGTGGCGGCGAGCTGCGCGGCATGGGGCTTTTAAATACTGAAACGGTTTTTTCGCCCGAAAAAATCCGTACCCGCACCAGCGGCAGGGTCAGCACGCTGGCAGGCGGGCTGGCGGCGCTGTCTGACGCGGAGCTGTTCGGATACGAAATTCACATGGGCAATACGGCGCTGCATGGCGGCACGCAGCCGTTTGCCGTGCTGGAGGGGGGCATTGGTGACGGCGCGGTTGACGGGAACGTTTTTGGCAGCTATGTGCACGGACTGTTTGACGGGGGCCTGGGCCGCGCGTTGGTCGATCTTTTGCTTCTGCGCAAGGGCCTTTGCGCTGAGGCGGGCGAGCAGCTTAGTGCCGCCCAGCACAGGGAGCAGCAGTTTAACCTGCTGGCTGCAGCCCTGCGGGAAAGCCTTGACATGGCGGCCATCTATAAAATTATTGAGGAGGGCGCCTGAATGGATAGCGGGCTTGTGCACTTCTATTATGGAGACGGCAAGGGCAAGACCACGGCGGCGCTTGGGCTTGCCCTGCGGGCACTGGGCTGCGGCAGGCAGACGGTGCTGGTGCAGTTTTTAAAGAATACCCCCTGCGGAGAGCTGACCGCGCTAAAGCGGCATCATGGCGTAACGGTGCTGCGGGGTAAGGCGGGGGCGCATTTCACCTTTGCGATGACCGAGGCGGAGCGCCGGCGGACCAAGGCGATTCACGAGGATAATCTTGAGCAGGCAATGGCGCTTGTACGGCTTGGAAAATGCGACCTGCTGATTCTGGACGAGGTCGCCGACGCACTGCGGGCCGGTCTGCTGGACGAACGCCTGCTGCGCGAGGCTGTACTGGAGAAACCCTGTGGGCTGGAGCTGGTGATGACGGGACACCAGCCTGTTGACTGGCTGGTGGAGGCTGCCGATTATGTCACCGAGATGAAAAAGCACAAGCATCCGTTTGACCGCGGGGTGCCCGCAAGGGAAGGGGTGGAATTTTGACCGACTGGCGCGCGCTGCCGCCTGCCGAGATTGAGCGGCGCAGCTTTGAAATTATCACCCAAGAGCTGGGCGAGACCGATTTTTCGCCCGTCGAGCGGTTGGTGCTTAAAAGGGTCATACACACCACCGCAGACTTTGAATATGCCAGAACGCTTTATTTTTCAGAAGATGCTGTTGAGCGGGCTATAGCGCTGCTGCTGCGCGGCGCGCATATTCTTACCGACACCAACATGGCCAAATCGGGAATAAACAAGGCCGCCCTGACCAAGCTGGGCGGCGAGGCACATTGCTTTATGGCCGACGAAGCGATAGCGCGTCAGGCGGCCGCACAGGGTATTACCCGCGCCGCTGTGAGCATGGAGCAAATAGCGGTGCTGCCCCGGCCGCTAATTGTTGCGGTGGGCAATGCCCCGACGGCGCTGCTGCGGCTGCATGAGCTGACAGATGAAGGCGTCTTGGCGCCGGACCTGATAATTGCGGCGCCTGTAGGGTTCGTAAACGTTGTTGAAAGCAAGCAGGTGACAGAGGCCGGGCCGACACCCTGTATTGTTGCCCGGGGTCGCCGCGGCGGCAGCACGGTGGCGGCAGCTATTTGCAATGCGCTGCTGTACGAGGCAGTCAGGCGTCTGCAAGGCTGCATATAAACGCTAAAACAGCGCTTGCAGACGTATTTTACGCTGCAGGCGCTGTTTTGTGGGAAGCGTTATTCCTCCATTTGTTTGCCAAGAAAGCCGGCCGCGACGGTAATCAGCTTAAGCTCAGCGTCGGTGGCGGTGCCGCCCTCGTCACCCAGCATAAACATGATTGCGCCGCACACGTCGCCCGAGGTTACAATGGGTGCTGCAACCAGCGCATAACGGTCAATGCCTTCAACAGGCTGGAAATTTTTAGGATCGTTTCCGGAAACCGCATGTATCCGACGCGATTCCATAAGCTCTTCAAGTGCGGGAGAGACGCGCCGTTCCAAAAGCTCCTTCTTTGGCAGCCCGGCAACGGCAATCACATGGTCTCGGTCACAGACGACGACGGGATATCCCCCCGCCTTTTGAAGCACCTCGGCATATTGGGATGCAAAAGTTCCCAGCTCACCGATGGGCGAATATTTTTTAAAGATTCCCTCACCGTCATTATCGGTGTAAATCTCCAGCGGGTCGCCCTCGCGAATACGCATGGTTCTGCGGATTTCCTTCGGGATGACGACACGCCCGAGGTCGTCTATTCTTCTAACAATTCCGGTGGCTTTCATCGGGCACGCTCCTTATCGTTTACAGTTTGTTTGTCACAAAATAAGTTGTGCTGATAGTATCTGTAAACGAGACGTGAATATACCAAAGTTTTTGGGCCGAATCTTGTTTTTAAGAATCTTACCGGCCACGTACGGCAACGCACAATAGTCTAACCATTGCCCGAGGCGATTTAAAGTGCTGTTTTACCGCAATGCAGCGACAAAACAGGCCGCCAAGACAGTACCGTTTTTTAAGTTTGTCGCTACATTGTCAATTCAAATGCGCCAATTCGTGTAGAAAAGCTTGAATAGGAGAAATCCAGGAAAGGCACTTTCTGGGTCTTGAATTAATCAGGAAAAGAGTTTGAGTTAAAAGGTCTTGAGAA
>JAEWYJ010000201.1 GCA_023395695.1 Bacillota bacterium
ATATATTCATGGGAAAATTCCCAATCAGGCTGCTTGCCGATGAAATCCATACAGGCGTTGCGCTGCATGGGGATGTCGTTGTCGCTATCGGTCTGCATGAGAGTGCTGACTCTATATAAGCATGCTACTTTTTTCATCTTGAGATTAACTCCTTTTAATTAAACGCTTAAGGTGTGGATTATACCGCCGACCTATTTAAATGTCCATGGACGAAATAGCCCGAGATAGAAACTCTTTTTTGAGCATTTCCGTCACATAGCCCGCTATATCTTCGTTTTCACCCAGAAACGCAAGCTCAACTGCAATTCCCGCCTTCGCATTATATCTGTTTAACTTCCGGTTACCACTTTGATCGTCCTGTATGGTGTATTTGTCACCGTGGATAACCAGTTCCTCCAAGTCATCATCTCCATGCTTTTTTATCACCATATGAGATGTATTCATTGGATATGCTGCCGACAGGTTTTTCACACTTATAAACCCCTACCCATAACTTGCGCCAGTCCGCCGGCGCCGTCTGCTTTTGCAGTTGCCCAAAGGCGCGCCAATGGAACGCGGCTATGCAAGCTGCACTATGATATATCGCCTGTGAATGCCGTCGAGGCACCCCGATATTACTACCGTCGATTCATCTTTTCCCCCTGCGCTGATCTGCAACGTTTTATGACGCTGCAATGGAAAACACCCCCGTTTTGTGTTATGATAATCAGGAATATAATAAAGCCTGTTCCAAACCCTTGCGCGAATGTCCGCGCAAAGCGTTGTTGCTCCGGCACTGCCGTAAACATGGGTTAGCACCCGGAAAAAACAACGGTGCTGCGGCGCAGAAATCACTTTGCAGTCTCACGTTTATAATGCGCACCAAAACGGATGCTACATGGAGGCCGGCATTTTTATGGCACAATCCTTTATACCGCTGACGCACGGCATTACGGCGGCCGTCAGCGACACGCACCGCTTTACAACCGATTCTGTTTTGCTCTCGCGCTTTGCCGCCCCGCGTGCCGACGATACCGTTGCGGAGCTTTGCTGTGGCTGCGGAGCTGTTACGTTGCTGTGGTTTGGCGAGGGCGAAATTTGGCCGCGGCAGGTTGTGGGTATTGAGCTGCTGGCTGAAGCGGCGGCTCTTTTTAAGTGCTCTGTCGAAAAAAACCATCTGTCTCCACGCGTCACCGTCATCTGCGCTGATTTAAAGGACTATAAAAATA
Source organism: Bacillota bacterium (assembly GCA_023395695.1). Classification (GTDB taxonomy): domain Bacteria; phylum Bacillota; class Clostridia; order Oscillospirales; family Ruminococcaceae; genus Yanshouia. The sequence continues at coordinate 1,209 of JAEWYJ010000201.1, forward strand.
TTCCCGCGCTGGCAGCCAACGCCTTTGACCTTGTGGTATGCAACCCGCCCTATTTTAAGGCGGGCCACGGCAGCGGCGCACGGCAGGCCGCCCGACAGGAAACGACGCTGGACATTTTTGGTGTCTGTGCCGCAGCAGGGTGGGCGCTGCGCTACGGCGGCCGGTTTTGCGCCTCTTTTAAGCCCCAGCGCCTGCCCGATCTATTCGAGGCGATGCGCGCCGCGGGGCTGGAGCCTAAACGCATCCGCCCTGTGCTGACGCGGCCCGGCTACGCGCCCCACCTTTTTTTAGTTGAAGCGCGCCGCGGCGGCAACAGTCAGCTCGACTGGCTGCCACCGCTCTGCCTGCAAAGCAGCGACGGCACCCCCAGCGCGGAATATTGCAAGATTTACAGAATGAGGTAACCACCATGTCAAAGCTCTATCTTGTAGGCACGCCGATCGGCAATCTGGGCGACTTTTCGCCAAGGGCTGTCGATACGCTGCGTACCGTCGATTTTATTGCCGCCGAGGATACCCGCGTCACATTAAAGCTGTTAAACCGCTTTGAAATTAACAAGCCGATGATTAGCTATTATGAGCATAACCTTCGCGAGCGCGGCGAACAGATTGTCTCGCGTATTCTTGCGGGTGAAAGCTGCGCATTGGTCACCGACGCAGGTATGCCCGCTATCAGCGATCCCGGGGAGGACCTGGTGCGCCTCTGCGCTGCGGCTGGTATTCCGATTGTTTCGGTTCCGGGGCCAAGCGCAGTCATCACCGCACTGGCCATGTCAGGCTTAAATACCAGCCGATTTACCTTCGAGGGCTTTCTTTCGACCAACCGGCAGGGGCGGCGCGCACACCTTGAATCGCTCACAAATGAGCGGCGCACCATGATTTTTTACGAGGCGCCGCACAAGCTGCGCACGACGCTTCACGATCTTGCCGACGCCTTTGGGCAAGAGCGCCGCATTGCGCTTTGCCGCGAGCTGACCAAGCTGTACGAGGAGGTTATCCGTACGACGCTGGGGCAGGCGGTAACGCGCTATACCAACGCCGACGCAACCGCCCCGCGCGGAGAATTTGTTCTGGTTGTCGAAGGCGCGCCCGATACGCCCGCGCCGGCCGCCTCGCCCGAGCAGGCGCTCGCGCTTGCACAGGCACTGATGGCCAAGGGAGAAAGCGCCTCCTCCGCCGCCCGGCAGGCCGCGCAACAGACCGGCTGCAAAAAAAGCGACATATACCGCCTGATTTCACACAACTGATCCATCTTGATTTTTGGCGCGTCCCGCAGTATCATGATTACATTACTGTTGCAACATGCAGCAGGCTTCGGAGGTTTTTATTAATGAACGACTGGCAATTAATATCGGATAGCTCCTGCGACCTGAACACCGGCAATTTTGACACGGGAGAGATTTCTTTTGCGACGGTACCCCTGAAAATTATTGTGGGGGAGCAGGAATTTGTCGACCTGCCCGAGACCGACCCGCGCGAGATGCTGGCCGCAATAAAGCACTTTTCGGGGCCCTCCACCTCGGCCTGTCCGTCGCCGCATGCCTTTGCCGAGCAGTTTTACAAAGCGGCACACTCAATTGCCGTCACCATTACAAGCGGCCTGAGCGGCAGCTATAACTGCGCGGTGCAGGCCATGAATATGGTGCTGGACGAACACCCTGAAAAGAAGATTCACGTTGTCGACAGCCGCTCCACCTCAGGCTCTATGGTGCTGATTCTGCGACGGCTTAAGCAGCTGGTTGAGCAGGGCATTCCGTTTGAAGAAATTGTCAGCCAGATTGAAGGCTACCGCGATTCCATGAAGATTATTTTTTCGCTGGCTACCTTCGATAATCTGGTCAAAAACGGGCGCATGAGCCGTGCCGCCGGTGTGCTGGCCTCGGCGCTCAATATCCGGGCTGTTGCCACCAATACCGCAGAAGGGGTCATTGAGGTTGTTGAAAAGCCCCGCGGCGAAAAACGCGCCATTGAACGGATGGTCGCCCTTATGGGCCGCTATAAGGACATGACCAACAAACCGGTCGTTATTACCCACTGCAACAATCCGGGCGCCGTCCAGACAATGTGCGAATTGATAAAATCGACCTACGGCACCAGTGACTCGGATATCACAGTGCTTGAATGCGCATGTCTGACCTCATTTTATGCGGGCGATCAGGGGCTTTTACTCTCGTTTTAGCTTCAAGCTGGCGTTCAAAGCACAAACCGGTTGCCTTAACACCCGTTTTGTGCCGTTCGTGTTAAAAATGCATGGCATGTATTCGGTATTCCCGTATTGTTTGCTTTGCCTGGCATAAGGCCTGCTTACCAACCCTACATTTTTTACTTGTGAATACCATTTCTTAATCCGAATGATAGTCACCCGACGGTCAACGCCAAAAGCTTCGGGGCCCGGCCCCTGGGCCGGCCCGCGTTTGTTG
>JAEWYJ010000216.1 GCA_023395695.1 Bacillota bacterium
TCTCCTTTTTTATCTTTTTCAGGTCTTTTTCCAAGCCCTCTTTCAGATCTTCAGCATGCGCATCTAATTGCTCGCAATGCTCGTTGAAATACTGTACATTGCGCTGCTCAATCTCGGTTTTCTGCGCTTCGATACCCGCTTGACGCATAGTGATCAACGCAGTTGTTTCAGGCGTGCACTCGCCGACAACAACGGCCGGAAGCTCCATGATTTTGCACATGGTATCATCATAAACTATTTCTCCGGCCTCTGAGATCGCAGATATAATAAGATGTTCTTCATCCTCAATGCCCTTATGTATCAGCTTGTCCACTGAGACAATTCCTTTAAGATTGGGATTTGCCGAAAGAAATCCAATATTACGATCGGAGCCTGTATACTGGAACTGGATGGCGATTGATGGAAGTTGCTCATCAGTAGATGCTTTGAGCCATTTTTGACACATAGGATCATCCCGCCGCAGAAAGATATCATGCTGACTCTCGGCATCCCGCCATTCCAAATTATATATTTTCTGTTCGCCATTTTCTGTGTACGCAAAGCGAAGCTGATCTAACGGCTCTACACGCTCGGCTCCGCTCATAATGAAAAATTGGCGAAGCCAGTCAGTGAACTTGTCTAATTGCAGCTTTGTTTCATCCTTACGAACCTTCAAAAGTGCCGTAACATCTTCATCGAAATTCTCCATCAACGATTGACGCGTTTCGGTCATTCGTTCGTCAATCTGCTCAGAAAGCTCACTTTGGAGCTGGTCAAAAGCAGCTTTAATTTCTTCAGGCTCACGGCAAGTCTGATAGATGTTGAGGATGCGCTTTTCAAAGTCTACACCCTCCTCAATAACGCCCAATATTTCATCGGAGGAGCCGAATACCCCTTCAAAAAGCCGGAATTTTTGGTCGAGGAGCTGAAACACCCGCTGGTCAGCGGCGTTCGTTTGGTTCAAGAAGTTAATGACAATGACATCATTTTTTTGCCCATAGCGGCGACAACGCCCAATCCGCTGTTCGACACGCTGGGGGTTCCACGGCAAATCATAGTTGACTACAATATTGCAAAACTGCAAGTTAATACCTTCGGCGGCAGCTTCTGTGCCGATGAGGATAGTTGCACGATCACGAAATTCCTCTACGATGGCGGCTTTTATATCTGCCTGCCTCGAACCGGAGATTACGGCATCGTTCTTGTGGCGTTCCCGCCATTCTGAATAGATGCGTTTGGAGACCGGATCGCTGTTAGTTCCATCCAAAAAGACAATTTCACCATCATACCCATTATCTGACAACAGGTTCATCAAGTAGGTTTGTGTCCGCCTAGACTCAGTAAATATTACAGCCTTGCGTGCGCCGCCGACTTCTTCGTTCCGCTCAAAGCCAAGGTTAAGGGCAGTGAGCAAGTTATCGCCTTTTGCATTAGTCGTAATCTGTGCGGCGAGTTCGGCATAGCGGGTGAGTTCCTCAATTTCTTTGCGAATACCTTCACAGTCGGCTGCGAGCGTATCCGAGGCTATTTGATCGTCACCATTTGATTCGTTATCCAGCAATTCATCAATGCCGTCGTAGTCGTCAAAATCGCTCAGTGACAACTGCGCCTGATAATCAGTCAGTTTTAATTGCAATCTATCGATGATCGTAGAGAGGGTTCCGTGAATTGCCATAGAGGACGAGGCCAGTAGTTTTCGGGCAACGAGCGTAATAAGCTGTCGCTGCCCTTGTGCAAAAGCATGCAGATTCGTGCGCTGCAAGTATGCTGAAACCTCATTGTAGAGGGTTTCCTCATCAGCGCTTGGGGTGTTAGGCTGCGTAATGGCTTGTCGCTCCGTATATGGCACATATTCCCGCACTTGCCGACGGAGTGTGCGCTTGCAGATATTCTGCAGACGGCCACGCAGGCTGCTGTTCCTGGTTGCGGGGTTCCGCACGGACACATACATTTCGCGGAAGGTGTCGGCATCTCCGAAAACGTGTTCATCAATAATGCCCACAAGTCCATACAGCTCCATGAGGTTATTTTGCAGAGGAGTAGCAGTGAGGAGCAATTTTTTACGCCGTTGCAGGGCGCTTTTTAAATTGCGCCCTATTACGTTACTATTTTTATACACATTGCGAAGACGATGGGCTTCGTCCATTATGACCAGATCCCACGGAACACGGCTTACATCATCGCGCTTTTGGGAAGCAAAGTTATATGAGCAGATGACCACGGTATCCTGTATCATAAAGGGATTGCAGAACGAATCATCCTTTTTAGCTTTATTGTAGTTTTTAGATTCCAATATCATGGAAGGGATGAAAAACTTCTCATCCAGCTCCGCTCGCCACTGTGTCCGAAGAGATGCGGGTACGATTAGAAGAATCTTGCGTTTGTGTTCTGACCAACGCTGGGCCATCACCAGTCCGGCCTCTATTGTTTTACCCAGCCCGACCTCATCGGCCATCAAGACGCCTCCCGACAGCGGAGAGTGCAAAGCAAAAAGAGCAGCATCCACTTGATGCGGATTTAAATCAACCTTTGATCCGGACATAGCGGAAGCCAGCCCATCAATTGAAGACTGTGGACGCTTCAGAAGCAACTGTTCGGCAAAAAATCTAATTTGGTGTTTTGTGTATGGCATATCGACTCCTTCACTCCTTACGTCCATCTGTCATCTCCATGATATCGGAAATATCACAATTCAAGGCGATACATATCTTTTCGAGGATTTCTGTATTTACATTTTCATTTTTTCCAAGTTTCGTTACGGACGCCGGACTAATGCCCGCCAAAGTAGTAAGGTCTTTTTTCTTCAAATCACGATCAATTAAAAGCTTCCATAACTTTTTATAGGTGATGCCCATTTTCTATACCTCGCTTTCCGGTTGAAAGATAGTATAGCAGTTTCGACAGGATATTGCAATATTATATGATGCGAAAACATGATTAAATAGTCCGTTCGCGCTAATGTCTATATGGAGGTTGACAAGCTGTTTTGGAATTGTTATAATATACGCATATTAGCGAAGTTGCTTATCAGCTCAACTAAATATTGCCGTATGAAAGGAGATTATCATGGCTGGAGAATTTGGAAGGTATATCGATGATAAAAGGAGGGGACGCGCAGGCGGCGGTGAGGATATTAAGTTGAAGGATATTGCTGAAGCGATGGGCATGACCGCCAGCTATTTATCCGACATTATTAAAGGACGCCGAAATCCACCCGAAATGCACATCATCGAAAAAATAGCTGTTGTCCTTAAACTCTCTCCCGATGAAAGGAACGAGCTGCTCGACCTTGCTGGGCGTGAACGGGATGGTGCCGCCCCTGATTTGCCCGATTATCTCATGAATACCGAACTGCCTCACGTTCGGAAAGCACTTCGTCGAGCAAGCGAAAAAAAGTTGGGCGATGATTTTTGGAAAAAGGTTGTAGAAGATATTGATAAAGAATGAAAAATACTGGAGGAGAAAAAATGTCTGCTACCATTTCTGGTCTTGCCCCTTGTATCGCTAAAGCTGAGTTTGACGGCGAGGCAGTTGCTTTCTTGGAAAAATACTATCCGGAAGCATTAAAAAACCCTATGGCTATACCTATTGAGTATGTTGCACGGCACAGGATGGGACTACGCATTGTGGAGCGTCACTTGACGGAGGATTTTAGTATTCTTGGTCAAATGTGCTTTACCAGTGGGCTTACCGATATTTACGACAAGGAAAATGATGAGTACAAGGAAGTCAAGGTCAGATATGGCACGATGATCATCGACCCGGATACCATCAGTAAGCGCAATGAGGGCTGCAAGAACAACACTATTGCCCACGAATGCTTTCACTGGCACAAGCATCGAGATTATCACATTGCTACATCCATTCATAAAGATAACCGTGCCATTGGACGGCTTTGTGCCTATAAGGAAAAACTCGAAGCCACACAACCGCAGTGGAGCGATGAGGATTGGATGGAATGGCAAGCCTGCGGTATCGCTCCTCGCATTTTAATGCCAATTGACCAGTTCAATGCTATGGCTGAGCGGTTTCTCAATGAATACTCCAGCACCCCCGAAGTTCGCCTAAGGTGGTTTTCATTGCAAGGATGGATGGTTCATAGTTTGGCCTCTTTTTTTAAGGTTTCCAAGCAATCTGCTGAAATCCGTCTTAAAGAAACGGGCTTCTGTTTATACGGATAATAAGAAAAAATGTGCGGCAGCGCATATTTTTTTAGACAGATTATACGCTAATTAGCGTATTAGCGTTATTGCGATTATTGAGAGAACCAAAATAATCGATTCTGCTGTAGCAGAAGGAAGAGGAGGTGCCTATGGAGGAAGTTGTGAAATGTCCGATTTGTGATAAACGCATTTTCGACCTTGAGTGGAAAGGGCGAATCACCGTAAAAATCAAGTGCTTTCACTGCCGCAAGGTTGTGACCATAAAACGAGAGGCCAAGGATTCAACCGAACCCCACCCAGCAGCAACCTAAAAACCATACCGAGCAACGGAGCCGAATGAGAGCTACCAAATGGCCGGATGAGTTACGAAACGCAAATCGTAACCATCCGGCCATTTGTGTTTTGTGACCATTCGGCTTTTTGCATAGCAACGCATGGCTCCTTGCTGATCTGAAGGAGTCATCATATGTCAGTTATCCCCCGATGCCGCTCCCCACCTTTCCCCAGCAGTTTTTGAACTATCAAAAAACTGACTGGAGGAAAGACAAATGCAAAATTGGCAAACAAACCGCAACTATCACAAAATTAAAAACCCTGACGGCAGCTTTATCTATTTCATAAAGGTAGAGGACAAGTATGTGCTTGTCAGCAAAGAGGTCTACACCGTCTACGCTCGGGCGGAGCGGCAGCTGGAGTACATGGATTTTGATCTGAAGCGTGATCGCATACTCCAAGACGCAGGCGGAAAGGCGGTCTTAGATAAAACCGGACTCCCCATTATTCTGCCTGAGCGTGAAGTTTCGCTGGACAAGCTCATGGCCGAGGACTGGGATTTCCCATCATCTGCGCCCCCGCCGGAAGAAGTTATTCTCAAGCAGATTGAAATCATGGAATTGCACCAGTGCCTTGATTCGCTTGATGCGGAAGAGCGAGTGCTCATCGATGCGCTGTTCTTTGAGAGACTGACCGAGCGTGAGTATTCTCAGAGAAGTGGTATCCCACAGAAGACCATCAACGACCGCAAAAATAGGAATCTCAAAAAATTATATCAACTCTTGAAAAAATAGTCCGCTCAAAAGTTGGTTTCAGCGTGACCCCCTATGAGAGGGAAAAAACCTTCTCCCGCTCCTTGACAAAAACCTAGGGCGATTGCCCCGGTCATAGGCAAGACACAACCGGGTACGAAACCGCCCGGCGCTGTGCGCGAGGATCGTACAGTGGATTCGTCCACTGGAACAGGAGCGCCCGCGCTTTCGTTCTTTCCAGCCGTCCATTGTGGACGGCTGGGGTTAAGGGCGGAGGTCCGGCAGACACAAGGCGCCCTGCGATTATGGTACTTCCCTGAATCTGTCTGATAAAGGGCCCGCGACGAAGAAAAAGCGGGGGAATGCCCGCCGCGTTTGAAAAAGAATGCGGCCGGATTCCATGCGTGGCTACGGTCATGGCTCGGCGGTGTCAATAACTATCATTTACTATCATCACAAATAATCCGCAAACCGTAACGGTTTAGTTTACGGCTGGCGGTTGGAATCTGCGGATAGGGTTTCCTATCCGCAGCATCGAGCCGCCTGCCACCGAGGAGGCCTTATGAAATGACTTTAACCGAGCATGACCTTCATGCAAATGAAATCATATACACATGCCCAGCGGAAATGCCGTGCATCGCCGAAAAACACGGCAAGTTCCTTTTCGCCGCCTACGGCTGTTGCCTAATAGAGCGGCAGACCGATAGCGGAACGTTCGTCTATACGGCGGTCAATACAGCGTCCGGCAAAGCTGAAGTCCTCAGCCGTCGCAAACTACAGTTGAGCGAGGACAGTTACCCCGATATGGCGGTAAAAATTAGTGCATCACCCATTCGGGGTGACAGCCGGTTCACCATTGACAAAAAGCCCGGTGACCGGCCGGACAGCTCGTGCTTGCTTGAAACGGCACAGCGCATTTTTACAGAAATCCTGCCCCTACACGGTTATACCCTGCGGGAGCAGCAATTGGAGCTTGCGGAGCATATCCTCGCTGTCATCGGACACAGGGGTATCTCCTTGGCTGAATCTGAAGTCGGCACCGGCAAGACCCACGCTTATCTCATCGCCGCCCTGCTCGCCAAACGTGGTCGACTTAATGATTTCTGGTTGCGGGGTCATTACCCACGCCAAAGCTGGGCGGAATCTGCACATATGCCTGTGGTGATCTCCACTTCCAGCATTGCCCTGCAAAATGCCATCGTCACCGATTACATCCCCGAACTGTCGCGGATTCTTATGTTGCATGGTATCATACGCACCCCGCTGACTGCCGTAATCCGCAAGGGTAAGGAGCATTTTATCTGTGAGAAGCGGTTTCATCGGTATTACGACAACGCTGATAAGCGGACGCAGGCACTTCTTGCGCCCTACGTCGGGTCGTGTGCGCCCTTTGATTTGGCTGGGGCTGACACCCTAACTCCGCATATGAAGCGCGGCGTCTGCGTTTCCGGGGGCAAGTGCGCCGATTCTTGCTCCCATGCACGGAGATGCAGATATTTTGAGCATTTTAAGGAAATCAACGACCCTACGGTAGATTTTCAGATTACCAATCACAATTACTTCATTGCTGACACGCTTCATCGAGCCAGCGGCAGGAAGCCGCTTCTACCGCACTATCAGCTTGTCATCATTGATGAAGCACATAAATTCCTCGCCGCCGCCCGGTCGATGTACGGTCTGGAGCTAATCGACACAGAACTTCCGGCATTGGCGCAGGAAATCCACGCTTTTACCAGCGAGAAGTCCTTCGGCGGGGTCAATGTCCACAGGCTTGCTAAGAAGCTGGAGGAGCAGAGCACAAAGCTATTTCAGCGACTGAACGCCAATATCCCAGCAGTGGATGAGAATGCTGATGCGGAGCAATTCCCCGCCATCTTTGACAACGAAACCACTCGGCATCTCAAAAGCATCGCTGGCATCGCCGCAGATATCGTAGAAGCCTGTTCTGACAGTTATGTTCAGCCCAGCCACAAGGATCGCAAGAACAAAACCCTGTGGCGGCTTGGCATGGCGGCAGAGCGTGTATCCGCACTTCGGGCGCAGGGCAATCTCGTCTGCTGGTTGGAGAAGCGCATGGAGGGAGAAACCGCAACTGATGCACTCTGCGCCATCCCCAAGGATTTAGATGCTCGTTTGCACCGTGACTTATGGGGCCAGGGCATCCCTGTCATTCTCACATCCGGCACGCTGTCTGCATCTGGGGACTTCACCCGAACAAAGGAAACGCTGGGGCTGAGCCGAATACCAGATCGACTTCTTTCTAAAACTAGCATGCCCTCGCCCTTTGATTATAGGAATAGCACCATGCTGTACATCAGTGAGAATACACCCTTTCCCGACAGTAAGGACAAGCGCTATATCATAGCCGTTGCGGATGAGGTAGAGCGGCTGATTCTCGCATCCCATGGCCATGCCGCCGTACTGTTCACCTCGTATAATGCGATGGGTCAGGTTCATGCTCTGCTCAAAGAGCGCAATCTTCCATTTCCGCTGTTCCGCTTGGAGCGGGGCGGTATGGGTGCAATCGGACAATTCAAACAAAGCGGCAACGGCATTCTATTCGCCAGCGGCGCATTGTGGGAGGGCATCGACATCCCCGGCGATGCGCTGTCGCTTCTTATTATAGTCAAGCTGCCCTTCGCTGTGCCCGATCCCATAGCCGATTACGAGCAGACGCTCTACGGTGACATGAATGCGTATAAAGCACGGGTGCTTCTACCGGAAATGCTTATCAAGCTGAAACAAGGTTTTGGACGGCTGATCCGCACGGAAACCGACACTGGGGTTGTGGCCCTACTCGATTCCCGGCTGCGTGAAGGTGGAGCCTATCGTGACCGGGCACTGAAAGCCTTGCCGGATTGCGGTGCGACATCCGATGTCGGTGATATTCGCCGTTTTATGGAGAAACGAAAGCCGCTTGCCTATTTTCAATCAGAGGAGGGATTCCATAATGAATGACAACCTGAATCCGCAGGATTTGGTTGATATCCGCGATGTGTGCGTGGATAAGGATTTGCCCAAGCAGGAACGCATTCACGGGTTTGTACGGCAGATCAAAGACCCATATCATTTTCGATGTGGGAAGTTTGTGGTCACCGCCCGATTCGCCGAGGACGGCCCCACGCTGGAAGAATGTCTGCAAAGAATTATCGCCTAAAATGGCTGAAAACTGAAAGAATGACTTGTAACCGCCGCAGAAGCAAGTTAACATGGGGATGGGAAAAGAGCTGAATACGACCCTTCCTGATCACTTCTGATTCGCGGCGAAACCCGTGAAAAAAGGAGTGATTTGTTATGTCAGAAACAAAATACAGAGCGGCAAAATATATCCGCCTTTCCTACGCCGATGATAAAGACGGCGAATCCAACAGCGTTGAGAATCAGCGAAAGCTCTTAGACAGCTTCATCGCCACCCAGCCGGACATCGAGGTAGTAGCCGAAAAGGTGGACGACGGTGTTTCCGGCATCATCTTCGACCGCAAGGCGTTCAAGGAAATGATGGCTCAAATTGAAGCCGGGGAAATCAACTGCGTCATCGTAAAAGACCTCTCAAGGCTCGGGCGGGAATATATCGAGACCGGGCGCTATTTGCGTCGCATCTTCCCAGCCTACAATGTGCGCTTTATCGCAATCAATGACAACATTGACTCGCTGCGGGATGACGCGGACGATTTAGTGGTGGGTGTAAAATCCATCATCAACGACGCGTACAGCCGCGACATCTCGGTCAAGACCCGTTCGGCGCTGAATGTCAAACGGGATAACGGCGATTATGTAGGCGCATGCCCCATCTACGGTTATCGCCGCTGCGAGGAACACAAAAATCAGCTTGCCATCGATGAATATCCCGCTTCCATCGTGCGGGACATCTTCCGCATGAAGACCGACGGCATGAGCGCGCTCAAGATTGCCGAGATGCTGAACAGCCGGGGTGTGCTGTCGCCCATGGAGTACAAGCGCGACCGGGGCTTGCCCCATCCCAAGGGCGGTTTTGCCGATAACCCGGACGCGAAATGGTCTGCCACCGCTATCTTCCGCATTCTGAACGATGAGACCTATATGGGCACCCTAATTCAGGGTCGGCGCGGTACCCTCAATTACAAGATCAAAGATGTGATCGATAAACCAGAACCGGAATGGAAGCGAACCGAGAACGCCCACGAGGCCATCATTAGTCCGCAGGATTTTGACCTCGCCCGGCGGATTATGCAGCTGGATACCCGCACCGCACCGGGCGGCGTCAAGGTTTACCTGTTTTCCGGCGTCCTCATCTGCGGATGCTGCGGCGGAAGAATGACCCGCAAAACCAACCGCTACAAGGGGCGGGAATATTTGTATTATTACTGCCCGGCAGGGAAAAAGCAAGGCTGCGGCGGCGCGGGCATGCTCCGGGAGCAAGACCTGATTCAGTGCGTACTGGAGAGCATCAAAGGGCATATCGCCGGGATCGCTTCGCTGGAATCGGTGCTGGCAATCAGCGATGGGCGCAAGGCCGCACAGGCACTGGCACGCCAGCTTGGGCATCAGATTGAGGACAACGAGCGGCAGCTTGCGAAAATCAGCAACTTCAAGTCCTCTCTGTACGAAAATATGGTCAGCGGCTTGCTAAGCAAAGACGACTATAAAACGCTGAAAGCCAAATATGCCACCGATGAAACCCGCCTGCGGGATGCCGTTGCGGCCTTGGAAACCGAGCGGAACAACGCCCTGGACGGCAAAGCCGAACGTCTGCGCTGGATGGAACATTTTCGCAAGTTTGAAGGGCTGGAGGAATTGGATCGTCGCACGATGGTCAATCTGGTGCGCAGCATCCGCGTGCTCAGTAAGACGGAGCTGGATATCACCTTCAACTATCAGGCGGAATATGAGCAAGCGCTTACTCTCCTGCAACGGGAGGTGGCGTAATGGCACGGAAAAGCAGAAAGGCTCCCACAGCGGTTTCCGCAGTGCAAGAACAGACTGTTATTTACAACGCCGCCGCCTATATTCGTCTCTCCAGCGATGCCAAGCGCAAGCCGGGTGATTCCCTTTATAACCAGCAGGATATCATTGAGAGCTTCATCGCAGCATCACCGGATATTCGCCTTGCCGATATCTACATCGATAACCAGGCCACAGGCACGAACTTCGAGCGCCCCGCCTTTATTCGGATGTTGGAGGATGCGGAAAGCGACAGGATCAATTGCATCATCGTCAAAGATCTCTCGCGCTTTGGACGCAATGCCATCGACTGCGGCTATTACATTGAAAAGCACTTGCCAGCACTGGGCGTGCGCTTCATCGCCGTCACCGATTCCTTTGATTCCCTCGAGGGGGATGGCGGCGTACTCTTGCCGCTCAAGAATATTATAGCCGAGTCCTATGCCCTGGACATCAGCCGCAAATGTCGCAGTGTACAGCGGCAGAACATACAGGACGGGCGGTTTGTGGGGCGTATGGCTCCCTACGGTTTCTCAAAGTCACCCGAGGATTGCCATCAGTTGATCATTGACGAGGAAGCCGCCGCAACCGTGCGGCAGATATTCGATTGGGCTGTCGGTGGTATAGGCGTCGGAGGAATTATACGGACGCTCAACGATCAGGGCGTGCTCCCGCCCAGTCATTATAAATGGAAAAAAGGTCTGATTACAAACGAAAAACTGCTGGGCAAGCCCTTTTGGCAGAAGCGAACGGTCATGGATATTCTCAGAGACCGTGTCTATGTGGGTGACATGGTGCAGGGGAAAACTTGCACAACGGGCGGCAGGCAGAATTCCGTTCACCGGGACGGGTGGGTTTGTGTACCCAACACCCATGAGCCTGTGATTGCCCGCGAGTTGTTTGAGCGCGTGCAGGAGGTTCTTCGCCAGGCATCGGAAAAGGACGAAGCCGTGCGCAGTGCCGCGATTTCATATTCACCACACATATTCAAAGGCAAAGTGTTATGCGCCCACTGCGGCCATCCCATGCACCGCCACCGCCAGAACAAGGACGGTACTTACTGGTATCGCTGTGAATCCCAGTGGAAATACCACAAGGGCGCATGCTACCAAGTGTCGGTGAAGGAAGAAGAAATAAAAGCTGAGGTATTTGCCCTGCTTCGTAAGCATGCCGAGGCAATCCTGGGCGGACATATCCGCATAGAGCGCATGACGCCAGTGAAGTACGCTGCTGCTGACACCGAGCTTGAGAAAATCAACGGTCAACTGGCTTCCAGTGGGCACTTCCTTAAAAGCCTGTATGAAAACATGGTAGCCGGGCTGATTAATGCCGAAGAATTCACCGCCATGAAAACCGATTATGAGGGTAAGATTGCAGCCCTGTCCGAACGGGCAGATCAGATCCGCACTCAGCGGAGGGAACGAGCCTCCGAACAGGAATCTTATCGGGATTTTGCGGATGCGGCTTCGGAAGCACATTCCAGCAAGGAACTGACTGCGGACACCATCAATTGTTTGGTGGAAAAAATACAGGTTCAGAGAGACAAGAGTTTTGAAATACTCCTACGCTTCAAAGACGAATTCCGGGAGGTGAAGTGCGTTGGCTGAGCAGATTATCGCAAAATATATTCGGCTTTCGCTGGACGATGCGCAGACCGACAGCATGAGTCTTTCGCACCAGCGGCTCCTGCTGGATAAGCACATCGCCGATTCTGACTTGACTGGGCCGGTGAGGGAGTTTGTGGACAACGGATTTTCCGGCCTCAACTTTGAGCGCCCAGCCGTACAGGAGCTACTGGAACTGGTGAAGGACGGCGGGGTACGCTGCATTTTGGTGAAGGATTTCAGCCGCTTTGGGCGCAATGCCATCGAAACCGGTTACTTCATCGAGCGGGTATTTCCGCTGTATCGGGTGCGCTTTATTTCGGTGTCCGACCACTTCGATTCTGCCCAACATGACGGTGATACCGGCGGCATGGAGGTTGCATTCAAGTTCCTGATGAGCGAATACTACAGCCGTGACCTGTCAAGGAAGATCAGCAGTGCGAAGCGGGAGAAAGCCCGCCGGGGCGAGGCGGTGACCAAAAACTGTGCCTTTGGGTACAGGCTGGATAAAAGCCGCAAGATGGTTATCGATGAGGAAGCCGCAGAATCGGTACGCATGATCTTTGAGATGTATGCCGAAGGTAAGAGCCTTTCCGCTATCGAGGGGCGGCTTTATGAGGAAAACCATCCTACACCTGCCGCCTGGAAAAAGCATCGACGTCAAACCGCTGAGGCAGAAGAATACCGCTGTGTTTGGCAGAAATCCGTCATTCGAAGTATTTTGCAGGATGAGCAGTATATTGGTTTCTACACAGCGGGAAAGACCAGAAGCGTGGGGGTGGGCAATCATAACCGTGCAAAAAACGCGAAGGAGGACTGGATCAGGATGCCGGATCATCATCCTGCAATCATCTCGCAGGAGCTTTTTGACGCGGTTCAGGAACAGCTCTTCACCAAGGGCGAGCCGCTGCGCAACCGGAAGATGGGTACATCGGAGCGATATCCTTCGGCTTTCTCAGCGCTTAAAGGGAAAGTGGTCTGCGGTACTTGTGGGCACTCCCTGCGGCTCAGCAATACGAAAAATGCGGCTTTCCACTGCTGGTTCACTCGCTCGGCGCCCGACATCGCTTGCCACAGGCTACACATCCTGAATCTGGAACTCGAGGAAGTGGTGCAGGAGAGCGTGATTCGTCAGGCTAAGATTGTTTTGAACGCCGCACACGATGATACCCATAGCCATCGCTCCAAGCGGCAATTGGAGTGCGAACGCAGCTTGCAGGAACTCCAAGGCGAAAAACAGAGACTTTATGAAAGCCTGATACTTGGGGACATCCGTCCCGAGGAATACAAAGAGCGGAAGGCAGATTTAGATTCCGACCTTGCCCGACAACGGGATATATATGAGGTGATCTGCGAGCAGGAAGAAAAAGCAGCCCCCAGCGCAGCCGCTATAAACGCGGCGCGGGAGGCGTTGGAATCAGACGAACTGGGGCAGGAGCTGGTCGATCTTCTGATTGACAAGGTGCTGGTATATCCCGATAATAGGGTCGAGATTCAGTGGAGGGTTTCCAGCTTCGGCAACCTTATTTCTGCTGAAGCAGGCGATTGGAGCACATGATTTTTGTGTCGCTATTTGAGCACGAGGGCAAATACGCAAGAAAATAGTCAAGCCCGAGACAAATTTCTTTTTGTCTCGGGCTTGACATTTGGGTGGTGCGGTAGATGGGACTTGAACCCATACGTCTAGGACACACGCCCCTCAAACGTGCCTGTCTGCCGATTCCAGCACTACCGCGTAATTTTAACCACTGCTTTTCAGCGGCGAGTATTATTGTATCAAAGAAGCGGTCGAATGTCAATGGATTTATGCAATAATTTTCGTGCTTTTTTTACTGCTTTTTATCGGTATTGCAGCTCGCCTGCGCACCATAAAGCACCAGCATTTTGGCAATGGTCGCCACGCGCAGTCCTACACACTTGAAGCGACTCAAATGGTGATATTTCCCCGTGGTATGCGCCGAAAAGCTTTAAAAGGAATTTAGCAAGCCGTAGCCGCAATGGTTTATCAGTATGAATGCACGCGCATTTCAGTACGGTGTCTGCGCAGCACCTCGGTTTTAAAACAAGGCCTTTTATCCAAAGCTCCTTTACCACAATCAACTTTTAAAAATTGGAAATGACCCTCCGTATAGATTTGCATGCGTTATCATATAATCAAGTGATAAAAATGTATGAGATGAATCTATTTGTCGCGCAAGTGTGAAAAACGCATGTTCTCAACATGATAATAAAGCCAAAAAGTTATTGTTGTGTTGAAAACCCTGTTGAAACTGTTAACTACTTTAAGTATATCATTGTATAAATTACAATATTTACAAGTTATTTAAAAATGTTACACTTTCCAAATGCATTCAAACGTAGTATAATAATGTTACTCAATCACCGCTCAGCAAGGAGAAATACTGTGAGCAGCAATAAAATCCGGCGGTCCAAGCGCAAAAAAAGCGCCGTGGTACCGCTTATTATCGTGTCTTCGGCTGTTGTTGTTTCCGCTTTATTGGCTGGGATCTGGCAGCTGAATTCCCCCAAAATTGAAGTCCTCTCCCCACTTGTTCTCGATCCTTCCGTTACGGGCGACTATGCTTCGGTGGCTTCGTCACTCCCCTCCGCGTCATCTGTAGCCGCATCGTCCGGCGGCACCGCGTCTTCATCAAATGCCTCAAGCGTTCAAAGCAGCGTTCCCGCTGTATCATCGTCTGAATCGGTTCCGGCATCGGCGCCCGCGCCGCAAAATAAGGCGCTTACAGAGCAGCCACGGGTGACCAGCAGCTATTTTGACGACGCCGTTTTTATCGGAGATTCACTCACCGTGGGCATTAAACATTATGACGTCATGAGTAATACAACAGTTTATGCAGCCACCGGTATCGGTCTTGAAAATATATTCACCAAACAGGCAATCAAGCAGGACGGTCAAACGCTGACCATTCTGGACGCACTGTCGGGACACCCTGCAAAGAAAGTGTATATCATGTTGGGCGCCAACAGTCTGATGTCGAACTTTGAACGCCTTATCGAGCAGTATGGGCGTCTGGTAGATGAGGTTATCAAGCGGACCGGCGACGATACGGTTGTTTATGTGCAATCGGTACTGCCGATTAATGAGCCGCTGTTCCATGTAAAATATGCCCCAAACACCACCACCAACGTGGATATAGACCGTTTTAATGAGATGCTCTGCGCCATGGCCGCCGAAAAGGGCGTTTATTATCTTGATGTGGCTTCAGTTTTTAAAGATGAAAACAATGCCATGCCCGAAGGCAACACACCGGACGGCATGCATATTATTTCTTCGCAATATATTGTCTGGTTTGACTATCTGAAAACGCACGCCATATCCTAATGCCAGGACTAATAATAAAGGGGACAACATTGATGAGAAAACTTGTTACAGCAGCCCTGTGCTGTCTGATATTGTTTGTGACGCTAACCGGCTGCGGTTCTTCGGCGAAATCGCTGGACATGGAGGCTTTTTCAAAGGAGGTTCTCACAAAAGGCAGCTTTAATGATGAGTTGATTTTGCTTTCGGACAAAGTGGTCGCGGATTACTACGACCTTTCTTTTGACGGACTTGAGGAATACCGTGTGTGTGTTTCATCCTCCAGCGCAACAGCCAGCGAATTTGCCCTGTTCAAATGTAGTGACGACAACGCGTTAAAATCTGCCAAAGCTGCGGTGGAAGCGAGAATTTCAGACCAGATTTCCAACTATGAAAACTATAGACCGGATGAAAAGTTCCGGTTAGAGAATGCCCTTGTTGAAACCAACGGCAATTATCTGCTGTTTGTCGTATCCGACAATAACACCACCATTCAAAATTTGTTCAACGACGCGCTGAAATAACTGTGGGGGGTAAAAAGGAGACGCGCCATGATCTTTGAATGTAGCGCTATTATTCTCGTTATCCTTATCATGTCTTTTATGTCGCTT
This sequence comes from Bacillota bacterium, assembly GCA_023395695.1. Taxonomy (GTDB): domain Bacteria; phylum Bacillota; class Clostridia; order Oscillospirales; family Ruminococcaceae; genus Yanshouia. The sequence goes on from JAEWYJ010000216.1 coordinate 15,622, forward strand.
AAGCGCGGTAAGAGACACGGCTGGAGCATCGCTATGCTGCCGCTGATACTGGTGCCCGCCGGGCACATCGCGGGCCTGTGGCTGAGCGTTCCCATCGCCAGACTGCTGCGCATTACCGTAGTCGCCGCATGGATAGGCATTGACCTGTGCGTGCTGGCCATAACCTGCCTGTTGCTGGGGGGAATTGCCTTGAACATTAAAAATGCCCGCCTGCGCCTCGGCTATCTGAGCGTATGCGGCTTGTTTTCGGCCCTGCTGACCTGTGTTTTAATTGTCAGATCCGTACTTGCCATATAGCAATTCTTACTTATCATCTAGCGTCCCGGGGAGTTTTAGCGTATCATGCCGCTTTAATTCCCCGGGACGTTTTACGTCATACTTGGCACACCCGCAATTGTTCAGCGATACCCGAAAAGCTTTTTCTGCAAAAGCTGTGAAAAAGCCAGCAACGGCAAGCAAAGCATGAACCACAACCCACAAAAGCTCAGGCATATCTGCCCCATCACCGAAAACGGCATACCGGAATAGTCCCACACATGCCACCCTAGAATAATGTTGACAATACAGCCTATTATAAATTCTACTCCCGTAACCGCCAGCGCCCCCGCAATACACTTTTTGAACAGGCCCCATCGCTCATGCCGGGCATTGATGCCGTATACAAGTATAAAGCATAAACCGCCCGCCACAGTCATGCTCCAGTGGGTATATCCGCGCCAAAGCGTCTCCAACAAGCCGTACCCCATTGCACCCAGGGTATAAATAATTGCATATTCCGCTATAACTTTCCGCAAAGGACTCTCTCCTCAGACCTGTATTCAACATGCTAGTCGATTAATTGGAAAAGCAGCCCGGTATTGATTGACACAAGACTGTTTCTGCACTGCAAGGCAAATAGAAAGAACCGGTTGGCACCGGTAGGAGCGGGCAACAAAAGCAGCACATAAAACAGACCGCAGTGGCGGGCGGAATTTCAGTTAACCGATTATAACATGCTGTCACATTATTCCCCGGATATAGTGTTGTTCTTCATGGAAAAGCTTAATAAATTTTTCCCTATATGCAACATTAATTGTAATTCCCTCTCAATATTTTCAATAATGAAAACTCATTGCAATTTGTGTTGGTCAACAGTACTGTTTTTCGCACTTTTTACGATTTCAATACCAGTGCTTTTATCAATTGACAATCAACTTACACAAATTTTATAATATTAACATCGGCTCTTAATATCGGAAACGGAATATTAAAATCGCATTAAAGAGGTGTAGGCTGTGGAGCTTGAGGAATTGCGCACACAAATTGATGGCGTAGACAGTGAAATTCTAACCTTATTTCTTAAACGCCGAAAACTTATTTCAGACGTTATCAGCTACAAAAAGGAGCATCACTTGCCGGTGTTTGCACCGGACCGTGAGCAGCAGGTGCTCAAGCGGGTCAGCGACGTGGTTGGCCCCGATGCGGTACTGCAAAGCGGCTTAACGCTGCTGTACGGTATTTTAATGGACATTTATAAATTCCACGAATATGAGCAGTCACCTAAAAATATTTCGGTTCCCACCGACGTGGGCGGCGCTTCGGTACGTGCAGTCTTACGCGATAAGCCGGGCGCTTTAAGCCGTTATCTTTCGCCGCTGGCTGCCGCTGAGGTCAAGATAACCAACATTCGGTCCCAATCCATGCCCGGCGGCAATCTCCTTGTGGATATTGAACTGGCAGGCAAAACAAACGACCCGGCCTTTATTGCAGCTTTGGCTGTGCTGGCCGATACCGCAGAAAAGTTTACGCTGATATAATAGCAAACATAAGAAGCAGACGACCTTGACGACGTATAGCCCATAGCGGGAGCCGGTGCGGCAATTCGTCCCGCCACCAAATAAACCGCCAAGGACGGCTGGATTTTCTATTGCCTTGGCCGCATTGATGTGTTGCTGCGTTTGCCAGTCCCACAAGGCCTGCAATCAAAACGCCTTTAACTGTATCTGTACAATGAGAATGCACGTTGACGGACAATACCGTCAACAAGCTGATAATGCTTGAATACAACAAGAACCCTGACGTATGTCGGGGTTCTTGTTGTATTCAAGCGCGTTACACAGCGCGGCAGCTTAAAAAGCGGCACTGAACCGGCGCACATGTTTGTACCCCAAGGCACTGGATGCCGGCGGACTGGCGCGCCTCCAATGACAGCCATGCAGCGCGATACACTATAAAGACCGTTAAAGATGATGCCGGACGCTTACGCCATAACTCTTTTGTTATAGGTCTTGGCATACAGGAACATAGCCGCCATAATCGCAGCGCCGGCCAGGTTGGTCAGGGTTCCCGGGTGAACCAACCCCAGACCGCCGCCCAACAGTATAATTCTTTCTATCGGGTTGAGCGTCTTAAAATACCAGCCCTGAAAGCCCATGGACATAGCACAAACACCCAACAGCGCCGTACCAAAAACGTAGAGAATCTCAGGGGTTGTGCCCTGCATCATGAACGCCGGTTCATAGCAGAAACCGAAAGGTACGATAAATCCGGCAAAGCCAACCTTGCAGGCCTCAACGGCAGTGGTCATCGGGCTGCAGTTTGCAATGCCGGCGCCCGCATACGCCGCCAGTGCAACAGGCGGTGTAATGGCCGACAGGCAGGCAAAGTAGAATACAAAAAGATGTGCGGTCAGCATGGTCAGCCCCAGCTTAACAAGGGCGGGCGCCAGAATAGACGCCGCAATAACATAGGCTGCGGTGGTGGGCAGCCCCATACCGAGCACAACGCAGGCCATTGCGGTAAATATCAGAGACATGAACAGGCTGCCGCCCGAGGCGGATATCATCATGTCGCCAAACACAACGCCAATGCCGGTAAGCGAAACCATTGAGACAACAATGCCGGCGCAGGCGCATCCCAAAACAATGGACATGGCGCCAAAGCCTGATTTTTTAAGCGAAGGGATAATATCTTTGTAAGTAAAACGCTTACGCTTATCAAACAGCATAATAATCGGCACCGAGTAAATGGCAAACAGCGCCGCGCGCGAGGGTGAAAGCTGGGCGCCCAGCAGGCAGTATACCAGCACTGCGATAATCAACAGAAAGATCCAACCGTCCTTGAGCACCTTTTTCGCGACCGGAATCTGATCCTCCGGCGTAGGCTCAATACCGCCCTTTTCCGCCTGCGCAATAACCGAGAAAGCGCAGCCGACAAAGTAACAGATTGCAGGAAGCGTCGCGCATTTAACGATGGTCATGTAAGATTCCGCAGTGAACGCGACCATCAAAAAAGCACCGGAGCCCATAACGGGGGGCAGAATCTGACCGCCGGTTGAAGCAACCGCTTCAACGCCACCGGCAAATTCCGATTTATAGCCTCTGGATTTCATCAGCGGAATGGTAAAGGTTCCGGTGCCGACCACGTTGGCCACTGCCGAGCCATTGATAGTACCCATCAGCGCAGAAGCAATAACTGCGGACAGCGCCGGGCCGCTTTTGATACGCCCGGTCAGCGAAATGGCGATATCGTTGATGAAGCCGGAGCATCCGGAAGCCTCCAGAAACGAGCCGAACATAACGAACATGAAAATAACCGTGGCAGAAACCGTCAGGCACTGTCCGAACAGACCGTCACCCGCAACCGCTAAAAATTCAAAAATGCGCTTAAAGCTATAGCCGCGGTGTGCAATAACCAATGGCAGATACGGGCCCGCAAGCGCATACGCGGTAAATATGAGTGCCAGACTCGGCAAAATCCAGCCAAGCGAACGACGCGAGGCCTCGATGACAATAACATATAAAATACCGCCGGAGATAGAAGCCCACATGGTTACAATGCCCATGTTGTCGTTTTGCGCAAGGCTTTCAACACGGCACATATAAGTGGCAAACCATACGAGCGCAATCAACGCAAGGTCAACAGAACGGCAAACAATGCGATAGAGCTTATTATTCTTTAATGTTTTTGTAAAAATATTATGGTCGGCAAGCGGCATGGTCAGCAGCAGTATGGTAATAGCAAAGCACATATGCGTACCGCGCTGGCCTATCGCGTCCAAAAGACCAAACTGCGCCGTATAGAGGTGGAACATACTCATCAGTACAGCCACCACTGAGGCTGCCTTTATAAACGGGTTGGCGCCGCCCTCTTCGACAGCTTTCATTACAGCAAGGTCACTGTCCAAACTGGCTATGTCAATTTCCGTCTGTGCATTGACATTTTCTTTTTTAGCCATATAAATCTCCTTAATCCATCAATCTCTCGGCAATGATTACAATATTCGCCAATGCCGTTCGAAGCGTATCGCTCCGAACGGCATCTGAC
>JAEWYJ010000222.1 GCA_023395695.1 Bacillota bacterium
ATATTGGGGTTGCCATTGAAGTAGGGGGGGCCAAAGCATGAGCAGCAATTACGAGATTCGCTTTGCAATGGGCAACGATGCCCTTGCAGAAGGCGCCATTGCAGCCGGCGCAAAATTCTATGCGGGATATCCCATTACACCCTCGTCCGAGGTAGCCGAAATTTCCTCGGTGCGTTTACCTCAGGTCGGCGGAATTTACGTCCAAATGGAGGATGAAATCGGCTCTATGGCCGCAATTATCGGCGCTTCCACAGCGGGTGTCAAATCTTACACGGCCACCTCGGGGCCTGGAATTTCCTTAATGCAGGAAAATTTAGGCGTCGCCATTATGTCTGAGGTACCGTGTATCATCATAGACGTGCAGCGCTGCGGCCCTTCCACCGGCGTCGCTACCAAGCCGGCGCAGGGCGACGTTATGGCGGCCCGCTGGGGAACACACGGCGACCACGGTATTATCGCGCTCTCCCCTTCCTCGGTACAGGAATGCTACGACGTAACCATCCGGGCGTTCAATCTGGCCGAGAAGTACCGCACACCGGTATTTGTACTGGCGGATGAGGTTGTGGGACACATGCGCGAGCAATATGAGCTGCACGGCGGTGAAATTATCGACCGCAAGCAGCCCGATCCTGAGAGCCCCTCCGGCGATTTTGCCCCGTTTGATTTTGAGGCTTACGAGGACAGCATCGCGCCCATGCCCGCATACGGCGGCAGGCATATCATTCGCATGAGCGGTTCGATGCATGGCCCATACGGCTTTGCCGCTAACGACGGAAAATCCGCCAATAAGTACATACGCCACTACGTCAACAAGATTGAAAAGCACCGTGACGATATTGTTTACACCGAAAGCTTTAAAATGGAGGACGCCGAGGTTGCCATTATCACCTTTGGATGCTCGGTACGACCCGCGATGGCCGCGATGAATACAGCCCGTGGCAAGGGCCTTAAGGTCGGTGTGCTTAAGCTGGTCACCATCTGGCCATTTGCCGACAAGGAGGTCGCCGGGGTGCTGTCGCAGGTCAAGGCAGCGATTGTGCCCGAGATGAACCTCGGACAGATTCGGGGAGAAATTGAACGCTACAATAAAAACGGCATACCGGTGGTCGGCATCAACCGCGTGGATTGTCAAATTATCACGCCGAATCAGGTCATGGAAGCTATTGAGGAGGTCTTGAAATAATGAAAAGCTCGGAATATATAAGGTCCAACCGTCTTCCACACCGCTGGTGCGCGGGCTGCGGCTATGGTCAGGTGATGCGTTCGCTCACCATGGCACTTGAAAAAACCGGCGCTACGAACGAAAATACCGTCATTGTTTCCGGCATCGGCTGCTGGGGGCATGTGGATTCCTACATTACGACCAATGCGTTTCACGGAACACACGGCCGCGCATTGGCCTTTGCGACCGGTATTAAGCTCGCCAAGCCCGAGCTTAACGTCATCGTCATTCTCGGCGATGGCGACGGTGTAACCATTGGCGGCAACCACTTCATTCAGGCCTGTCGCCGCAATATTGATGTGACTGCCATTCTGTGTAACAACTTTAATTACGGTATGACCGGCGGCCAATATTCGGGCACAACGCCTGAAAACGCCATTACCACAACCTCCCCATTAGGGCATATTGAGCATGGCTTTGATATCTGCAAGCTGGCAGAAGGTGCCGGTGCACATTTTGTATCACGCTCCATCTCAGAAAATGTGCCCCAGACCGCCAACATGATCGCCGCCGGTATAGCGCGCAAGGGTTTTTCTCTGGTAGAGGTGCTCTCCCCTTGTACCGTCCATTTTGGCCGCAACAATAAAATGCGCCGCTCCTCAGACCTGTACAAGTGGATCAGAGCGCATTCCATTCAAATGGCCGCCGCCAAAAAGCTGCCGGAGGAGCAGTTGGAGGGTAAGTATATCCTCGGTACATTCGTTGATAAACCCGGACTGGATTACAGCACAAAATACCGCGAGGTTCAAGCCAAATCGGTCGCTCAGGCAAATAAGTGAGGAGGGCAAGCAGCATGAATAAGTGTGAAATTATTTTCAGTGGCATCGGCGGTCAGGGCCTTCTGATCGACGGCTATGTTCTGGGCTCGGCGGCAGCTATCATCGACAAAAAGCAGGCAGTTATGACCTGCGAGTATGGTGATGAAACCCGCGGCGCGTTTACAAAGGCCGATATTATCATTTCGGACGACTATATCGATTTTCCCGAAGCGCTCTCCCCCGATGTCGTAGTGGCGCTGGCGCAGGTGGCGTATGACAGATATGTCGGTAAAATGAAAGAGGGCTCCATGCTCATTTACAACGCCAACCAGATTGCCGAGGCTTCCTCCAAAGCAACGCAATACGGCATAAAAATGGAAGATATCACCGACTTAATCAACAATATACAGGCGCTCAACGTCGTGGCGCTTGGCGCAACCATTGCGCTGACCGGCTGCGCAAGTGTTGAAGCAGTAAAAACACGACTGGCCAAGCGCTTTGAAGATAAGCCGGCTGTCGTAAAAAGCAATGCACAGGCTTTTGATATGGGTTATGAGGCCGCGCTCACGCTCAGGTAAGCGCGGTTCCCGGTACCGCAACCATTCTGAACCCTACGTTATCCGTTAAAAGACTGGCCTTTTTTATGATTAATGTGTGCACGCTCTCCAAAGCGGTGGAAAGAACCGACAGTGACGGTTCCCGAATACTGGATATAAAAATAAAAGCGCATTATCTGCGCTGGCTTGGGTTGAACCTCTGCGGTCAGCCTGTCTTCAAAATGGGCGCTTCGCGGCAGCGAAAGCGCCCATTTTGAATATAGGTGCATCCCCCGCCTATGCCGTCGCACCCATCTCTGAATTGTTTGACTACCGCCATAAAAAGAGATAAAGGCATCTTGCAAATCAGCCCAATATTCCTGACAATAAAGACTGTGCCGTCGGCGTCAGTCTGCCGATGATAGAAAAGGGGGGAAACAAATATGATTAAAATTTCTTTTATTTTACCCGAAGAAAGCATGAAACAGCTCACTATGAGAACCTTTAAGGAGCATAATGAGCTTGACCGCTTTGAGGCGCACGAACACGAGGAGTTTACAGGCTCCTTTATGGTAACGCTACAGCCTCAGCTCTATCTGGACAGCCTGCGCGAGTCGGATATCATTGTTGTGCGCGGCGTAACAGCGTTAAATGTTAAGCGCCTGCTGCCGGACAGCGCCGTGGTCGAAATTCCATTCAGCGGCTACGACGTTATCTCCACCGCCATTAAAATAGTACAGGAAAACGGCAAGGTTCCCATTGGTATTGTCAACTCCACCAATATGGTTTACAGCGCATCGAATATTGTGGAGCTTTTGGGAACCGAGCTTCGCCGCTATATATTTGAGGTCAATACGCCCGAGGAAATTACACGTTTGGTGGACAAGGCCATTCGGGAAGGCTGCCGGGCCATTATGGGGGGCATTGACACCTGTGAATATGCCCAACAACGGGGAATTCCCGCCTATCCCTTCCCCATGAGCCGCGAATCCATTTGGCAGGCCATTTCCGAAGCGAAGCACAATGCGCTTATCCGAAACCGTGAGCGGGCCAAAGCAGTGCAGTTTTCAGCCATTCTCGACTACGCCTTTGAAGGCATTATTGCCTCTGACCGCAGCGGCCAGATTGTCACCTTCAATTCGGCAGCCGAGCGGATTTTAGGAATTTCGCGCTCAGCCGCGCTGGGACATCCGGCAGAAACGGTGCTGAGCGGAACGCATTTGGACAATCTGTTGCGCGACGAGCAGGAATGTACAGATTATCTTGTACGCAGCAAAAATTATAATTTGACCGTCAATAAAATTCGTATGCATCTGCACGAACGCTATATTGGCGACGTGTTGAATTTTCAGGATGTCGATTCACTTCAAAAAACCGAGCGGGCTGTCCGCGGAAAAATTTATTACAAGGGTCATGTGACAAAGTATTCCTTTGAAAATTTTATCGGCGATAGCATGGGCTTAAGAAACGTGCTCGATATGGCTAAGATGTACGCCAAATTTAATTCCAATATTATGATTACCGGAGAGACCGGAACCGGAAAGGAGCTTCTGGCCCAAAGCATTCACCGGCGGGGCCTGCGTCAAAACGGCCCCTTTGTGGCCGTCAATTGTGCCGCATTGCCTAAAAACCTGATTGAGAGCGAATTGTTTGGCTATGCGGAGGGTGCCTTTACCGGGGCAGCCAAGGGCGGCAAACCGGGCATGTTTGAGCTGGCGCACGGCGGTACGATCTTTCTTGACGAAATCTCAGAAATGCCCTTTGATGTGCAGGGGCGCCTGTTGCGTGTTATTCAGGAACGGGAAATTATGCGCGTCGGGGACGACCGGGTCATCTCGGTGGATGTGCGCATTATCAGCGCTTCAAACCGCGCGCTGCTGGGTCTGGTCGAGCAGGGGCTTTTCCGACAGGATCTGTACTATCGCCTCAATGTGCTTACCCTGCATCTGCCCCCTTTCAGAGAACGTGATGACGACGCCATGCTGTTGATCCGATATTATCTGGGTGTCTATTCAAAGATATTTTCTAAGCCGGCGCCCGCCCTCTGCGAGGAAGCGACGGAGCTGCTGCGCCGTCAAGCATGGCAGGGCAACGCCCGAGAGATCCGCAATGTATGCGAGCGGCTGATGATTCTCTGTCAGGACAAAATGATTAAGACGGCCGACCTTCAGCGCGCCCTGGGACAAAGTACGGCGCAGACCGTTGTACAGGACGGCTTGACGGGTGCGCTGTCGCAAAATCAGGAGCGGGAAAAAATAATAGCGGCACTCAACGCCCAGCAAGGCGACAAAACTGCAACTGCAAAGCAGCTTGGCGTCAGCCGCGCCACACTATGGCGAAAAATAAAGGCGCTCAAAATTTAAACGCGCATTGGTCGGTTTTTACTACAGTGTGTTTCATGTGTTATGAGATTGTTTCAAGACAGATGAAACAGCATTTTATTCATTATGCAAATAAATATTCCAAAATATTTAATAGTTTTATATAAGTTTTTTACCAACCTTGAATTACGGATAGCGTAATTCAGAGTTGGCATCTTTATTGCAATAATATCAGGCAGGTGGAGATAAAAAGCAAATACAATCCACAAAGGAGGAATTGATATGGAATTCAGTAATCGTATTGCGGTTATTACCGGCTGCGGTTCCACCCGGGGCTTTGGCCGAACGGTTACCCTGATGCTGGCCGAGAAG
>JAEWYJ010000240.1 GCA_023395695.1 Bacillota bacterium
ACCATCAGCCACCACCACATCCTTTCAGCGGTGCTGGGACGGACACCGATAGGGCTCAACGGCGAGCGGACGGCCGTCCGCACAGGGGAGACAAACTTGGGCAATCTCATCGCCGATGCCATGCGCGCCGAATCGGGCGCACAGCTTGCACTGCTTAATGGCGGCGCTATTCGTGCCTCTATTGCTGCGGGAGATATCACCAAGGGAAATATTCTGAATGTGCTGCCCTTCGGCAACTATATTGTGACAAAAAAGATTAACGGCTCAAATCTCCGCGCCGCCTTAGAAAGCGGGGTCAAAGCGCTGCCCGAAGAAAATGGCGCATTTTTGCAGGTTTCGGGGCTGACCTTTACGGTTGACCGGGCGGCTCCCGCAGGCGGAAGGGTTAAAAATATTATGGTTGACGGCAGGCCGCTGGATATTGCCGCGGAATACGTTGTGGCTGTCAACGATTTTCTGGCTGCGGGCGGGGACGATTTTCCAACGATCGGCAAATCTAAAATACACAATGAATTCTCGGCGCTGGATGAGGCGCTGATGCGGTATATTAACCAACTGTCGGCAAACAGCGAACCCTTCCCGGAGGATGGGCACAGAATTATGCTGTCCGGTCAGGCGACGGCTCCGGCCGTCGTGTCCGGCCCGGCAGGGGACAAGCCTGTGCCGGCACAGACTGCCCCGGTGCAGCCGGCCACGCAAGAGCCCGACGCTACCGAGCCGGCGGCGCTTCCTGCATCAACGCCCGATATATCCGGGGCAGTGCCTCCTGAACCGGATCAGGACGGGTATATTTACTATGTTGTGGATTACGACGACAACATTTGGAACATTGCCAAGGAACAGCTTGGGGACGTAGAGCTGTGGGACGAAATTTTGGCGGCTAATCAGGATATCATTAAGGATCAGGATCATATTTACGTGGGCCAGCGTTTGCGCCTGCCCAAAAAGGCGAGTTAACCACTGCAAGGGAGAATTTAGATTTTTACGTTTTGTATAAACGTCAATGCTTATTAGCCGAGGCGACAGTAAATCCACTCGTATTAACGGTTTATTTTATTTCTGACTGCGTTGCCGCTTTGCCATCCGCAAAATAGCCCCGCTAATCCTACCTTAATTTTCAATTGCGTTGCTATAACTGATAACAGCAAGCGCCCGTACGGTTTAAGGCCGTACAGGCGCTTGCTGTTGTAGTGGCTGACCTGAAAAGTAGTCCCATATTCCAAGAGATCGGCATACCCCTAAAAAGCAAGGAATGCTCAAAGAGGCTGTCTTGTTTTTCGGTGATATTACGATAAAAATATTATTTTTGGCCATTGTACCATTTTCAAACGTCGTTTTGTCAACATATTAGCCAGTTATTTTAGAAGTCGTTTGCTTGACAACGGCGGCGATACTGCATATAATAAATATAAAGCTGTTTCAGGGCGGGGTGTAATTCCCCACCGGCGGTAATCGGCATTTGGCCGCAAGTCCGCGAGCCGGTCATTTTATTGTGGCAGGCAGATTCGGTGAGATTCCGAAACCGACGGTATAGTCCGGATGAAAGAAACAGGTGAACAATGCCTTTTGTGTTTTGCAAAAGGTGTTTGCTTGCCGTTTAGCCCATGTCGCCTGACGTGGGCTTTTTGTTTTCCCAAAAGCAGCAAATAAAAATCGGGAGATGTATACCTGTGAAAACAACTGTAAAAGTACGCAGAATCACCGTTACGGCCATGTTTGCTGCGCTAGCGACCATTCTCATGTTTTTTGAAATGCCGGTGCCCTTTATGCCGCCCTTTTTAAAGCTCGACCCCTCGGCGGTGCCAATTCTGATTGGCAGCTTTATTCTGGGGCCCATGGCGGGTATGGCAATGGTTTTTATCAAGGCGTTTGTGCACTTTTTTTCGAGCACCACCGGCGGTGTAGGAGAACTGGCAGATTTTATTATTACCTCGTCCTTTGTCATCACCGCGGCGGGCATTTACCGCCGCCATCACACCAAAAGGGGTGCTGTGTTGGCCTGCATTGGCGGTACGGCGGCGCTGGCGGCTGTCGGCGTGCTGGCCAATAAATTCCTGCTGCTGCCGTTTTATTCAACCGTGATGCCGCTTGAGGCCATATTTAAGGCCTGCGCGGCAGTGAACCCTTTTATTAAGGATGCCAATACCTACCTCATGTATGGCGTGCTGCCGTTTAACCTGATTAAGGGCGTCGTTATTTCTCTGCTGACCTTTCCGGTTTATAAAAGGATGTCGACGCACATCAGGCATTTTATCACAATGGTGGACGCGTCGGGCACCGCCGGAAATATTCCGTCGGAGCAGTCTTAAACCGCATAAAAATTTGCTGCCGCCTGACAAAACACGACAAATAAAGATTTGTGTTGACAATCACCTACCGATATGGTAGAATAAACTAAACTAAATAACTTACTTATCAAGAGTGGCGGAGGGAACAGGCCCTGAGATGCCCGGCAACCTGCACAAACAGATGCAAGGTGCCAAATCCTGCGGTGTCAACCGAAAGATAAGCTTTTTTCGCGTCCGACACTTCAAAGTCGGACGCGATTTTTATTTACGGCAAAAGTCAGACGAATAGATATGATCGAAAGAAAGGAACGAGACTTATGGCACATTATCTTTTTACTTCCGAATCGGTGACCGAGGGACATCCCGATAAAATCTGCGACCAGATTTCCGACGCCGTGCTCGACGCAATTATGGAGCAGGACCCCAATGGCCGCGTGGCCTGCGAGACCTGCTGCACCACCGGCATGGTCATGGTCATGGGCGAAATTTCGACCCAGTGCTATGTCGATATCCCCAAGCTGGTGCGTGAGGTTGTGCTCGACATTGGTTATAACAGTGCAACCTTTGGCTTTGACGGCAACACCTGCGCCGTTTTAACATCCATCGACGAGCAGTCGGGCGATATTGCACTGGGCGTGGATAATGCTCTGGAGAAAAGGGCGGGCGACAGCGCCGAACAGGATGAAAACGGCGCGGGCGACCAGGGCATGATGTTCGGCTTTGCCTGTGACGAAACCCCCGAGCTGATGCCGCTGCCCGTCGCACTGGCGCACAGGCTGGCCAAGCGCCTGACCGAGGTGCGCAAGGACGGCACGCTGGGCTATCTGCGCCCCGACGGTAAGACGCAGGTTACCGTGGAATATGATGAAAACAACGTACCGGTACGGGTTGATACGGTGGTGGTTTCTTCTCAGCACGCGGCGGAGGCCGCGCTTGAAACCATTCGGGCCGACATCATCCGTGAGGTGGTGGAAAAGATTATTCCTGCGGATATGCTGGATGCCGACACCAAAATTTTTGTTAACCCTACGGGGCGGTTCGTTATTGGCGGTCCGCAGGGCGACAGTGGCCTGACCGGCCGAAAGATCATTGTCGATACCTACGGCGGCTATTCCCGCCACGGCGGCGGCGCGTTCTCGGGCAAGGACCCGACCAAGGTGGATCGCTCGGCAGCCTATGCCGCGCGCTGGGTGGCTAAAAACGTTGTTGCCGCGGGGCTGGCCCGCCGTTGCGAGGTGCAGCTGGCCTACGCCATCGGTGTGGCGCATCCCGTTTCGGTTTTTGTCGATACCTTTGGTACCGGCACGGTGCCGGAGGGCGCGCTGTCAAAGGCTATCAGTCAAGTATTTGACCTGCGTCCCACGGCAATCATTCGCGCGTTGGCGCTGCGTCGCCCCATCTACCGGCAGTTAGCAGCCTACGGCCACATGGGCCGCGAAGATCTCGGCGTAAGCTGGGAGAAAACCGACCGTGCCGAGGCGCTTAAAACCGCGCTCGAACAATAAAAATTAACGCTTTATGAATCTAAGCGCCGCTTTAAGCGGCGCTTCTGCTGCGCATTACATCGGCAAATGCCACTGGAGATTAGAATTATCTTGAAACAACAATATCAGTTTTATGCGACTATTACGATTTTTAGCTGGGGTATAGGCAATGTGCTGACCCGTGTTGCACTGCGTTCCTTTTCGCCCTTTGCCGTTGGCTTCTGGCGCTACGCCATCGCCGCGGTGCTGCTGGCGGCGTTGGCGGCGGCAAAAAAGATTGGACCGCCCGCCAAAGCGGACTTGCCCTGGTTTGTACTTTCGGGCTTTACCGGCTTTGCATTTTATGTCCTGGCCTATAATATGGGTTATGTCACTGTCACGGCTGCCACCGGCAGCGTTATCAGCGCAACGGTGCCGCTTATAACGGCGGCGCTTGCGCGGCTGGTTTTTAAAGAGACGCTGGGGGCCGTCAGGTGGTGTGCGGTGCTGCTGCAATTTTCGGGCATTGTGGCCATCGCGTTGCCCGGCGGTCATTTTTCGGTCAGCGAAGGGGTATTGTGGATGCTGCTTTCGGCCCTGTCGCTGAGCGTGTACAATTTGCTCCAGCGAAAAATGACCGAGCGGTACAGCGCGCTCCAATGCTCTATTTACAGCATTTTCTGCGGCGCCGCCATGCTGGCGGTTTTTGCGCCCCGGGCGGTGCGTGAACTGTCCCACACGCGGGCCGATGCTGTTTTTGCCGTAGGCTTTCTCGGCATTTTTGCAAGCGCCGTGGCGTTTTTATGCTGGACAAAGGCCCTTTCGCTGGCGGATAAGGCTTCGCAGGTGAGTAACTTTATGTTTATTACCCCCATCATATCCACAGCAATTGAAATTGCGCTGTTCCGAGAGCTGCCCGATGCCGCCACATGGCTGGGCGGCGCGGTTATTCTGCTTGGCGCGCTGCTGTTTGGCAAAGGCAGGCTCCACACGGTTATTCACAAACCGGTTTTACAGAAAAAGCTGCATAATTAATTTATTTGACCAACGGGCCGAAAACGGCACGGGAGAATTCCCGCGCCGTTTTTTACATCCGCTTTTTAATTTTATCCAGTGCACTTTTTTCCAGCCGTGAAACCTGTGCTTGGCTGATACCCACTTCTTTGGAGACCTCCATCTGAGTTTTGCCCGCCATAAAGCGTAAGGATAATATTTTTTTCTCACGGTCGGCCAGCTGGTCAATCGCTTCGCGAAAGGCAATTTCATCAATCCAATCGCCTTCGCCGCAGGGATCGCCTACCTGATCCATGACAAAAATCGTATCGCCGCCGTCGGAATAAATCGGTTCAAACAGCGAGATGGGCTCCACAATTGCTTCGAGTGCGGCGACGACATCCTGCCGGGCCACGCCCATTTCGGTGGCTATGTCTCCGACGGTTGGGTCTATGAGCCTTTCGCCCAGCAGGCGCTCACGCACTTGAAGCGCTTTATAAGCGGTATCGCGCATGGAACGGCTGACCCGCACAGAATTATTGTCACGCAGATAGCGCCGGATCTCGCCGATAATCATCGGCACGCCATAGGTTGAAAACCGCACGTCCAGATTCTCGTTAAAATTGTCGATGGCCTTAATCAGCCCGATGCAGCCCACCTGAAAAAGATCGTCGAGGTTTTCGCCCCGGTTTGAAAACTTTTGCACAACCGACAGCACCAGTCTGAGATTGCTGGCAATCATCTTGTCGCGCGCCGCTTTATCGCCCCCCTTTGCTTTTTTAATTAGGTCAATTTTTTCCTTCTCTGAGATTACCGGCAGCTTTGTCGTATCAACTCCGCATATTTCCACCTTGTTGTAATTCATACCACACCCACCCCGACTTGTTTTCTGAAAGGAGTATTGACCTGCTGTCATTACGAAAATCAGTTGGTAATATTTTTTGGTGGATGAAATGATAAAACGCATTGTACTGGATATTTCCCGGAAAATATGATAGTTTAAATCATATGAGCCGCCGTCCGGCCGCATATAAAGGATTGGCCGCCGAGGGCATGCTTTAAAACCACACGGCAAAGGAGAATTTTTAGTTGAAAATAGTTGTGACAGATGATTTTTTTGTGGACTTTGGCGATGTTTCGTGGCAGCCGCTCCAACGGCTGGGGGAGGTTATTCGTTATCCCGATACGGTGCAGGCCGAGGAGGCAATCACACGCATCGGAGATGCGCAGATTGTGTTTACCAACCGCTGCCGCATGACCGAACAGGTGATGGCTCACTGCCCTAACCTTCAATATATCGGCACCTTTGGCACCGGCGTGGACGGCGTCGACATTGCTGCGGCACAAAAGCGTGGCATCACCGTCTGTAATATTCCGGGCTACGGAAAAAACGCCGTGGCGCAGATGGCGCTGGCGCTGCTGTTTGAAATTGCCCGTAACGCCGCGCAGTTTGACCGGCATATGAAAGCACAGGGCTGGAACAGCAGCTCGGACGCTTGGCTGCGCACCATTCCCCAGATGGAGCTGGGCGGTAAAACCATCGGAATTATCGGCATGGGAGATATTGGGTACGCGGTGGCACGGGTGGCAATGGCGATGGATATGCAGGTGCTTGCCTACAAGCGCCGTCCCGACCCCGCACTGGCCTGTGACCGGTTACGCTTTTGCAGCCTGGATGAGCTATTGGCAGGCTCGGACATCATCAGCATCCATTGCCCTTTAACCGACGAGACGCGCGGCATGATTGACGCGGATGCCATCGCTAAAATGAAGGATGGCGCCATTTTGATAAACACGGCCCGGGGCGCGGTGCTCTGCGAGGACGATGTTGTCGCCGCGCTGAATTCGGGCAAGCTGTACGCGGCGGGGGTGGATGTGTTCACCAGTGAGCCGCCCGGCAGCGATAATGCGCTCGCACGCCACCCGCGCTGTGTGGCGGCGCCACATGTTGCATGGATGCCCTGCCAGACACGCCAGCGCCTCATTGACCTTTCGGGAGAAAATTTGAAGGCGTTTTTGCAGGGGCATCCGCAGAATGCCGTAACATCCAAATAAGTCCGAACAGGCGGTCGGGTTGTGCCGCTGGTGACGCGGCTTCCTGACGCAACGGCGCCCGCTGTATACAGCGGGCGCCGTTGCGTTGTATTGAGATAAAACGGACGGAGGAGGGCTTAATCGGTTTCAACCGCATTAATGTCGCAGACCGAATAGACAGAAACATTGCCATTGTCGTTTTCAACCGCCATAATGCCGCAGCCGACAGCTGCCACCGAGCCGTCAATGTCCTCGCCGACGGGGAAGGCCACGTCGATCAGCGTGGCGCTGATCGAGCCCACAACGCTTTGCGCGCTTGTGTTAAGCGACGCCGAGGCCAGCGCGCTGGTTGCGGTGGTGGAGAGCGACACGTCTTCGACAACGTCGGTAAAGGTGGTAGCAAACAGGCTGCCGGCCGGGATTGTATTGACAGCGCCCAGCGTGCTGATAATCTCGGTGGTTGCGGCAATGCTGCCCACCGCCGCAACAGTGGTCGGGGCGATAACGCTGCCCACCGTGCCGGTTGTAACGGCGCCGACAAACTGGCCGGACGCAGTGCCGGCCGATACCGACGCGACAACACTCGTCGTATCGGGTACCACCGAGGAAACAACCGCGGCGGTCGTCGGGGTGCCCTGCTGGGTGATGGTAGCAACCGTGGGCGTACCGGTTACGCCGCCCAGGAAGCTTGCGCCGGAGGGGAAGACAAAGGCGGTCAGTGTGC
>JAEWYJ010000111.1 GCA_023395695.1 Bacillota bacterium
GCGTAACCAATGCCAATAGCCACGAGCAGCCACCGGATAGACGCCGACTGCACGCCCTGTTGCACGCGGTAGTAAAAGGCCTTGTAAAAAATGCAAAGTGCCAGAGCGGCCGAGATTAAAAACACCCACCCCGCCATTGGGCCAAGGGCGTAGAATAGTCTGTAAACGTAGGCGCCTGCCATTCGGGGCTGCTTGACAATCAGCGCCTGAGTCGTAACCAGTCCCATGCAGTTTGCGATTAGCATAAAGGCGGTAGCGGCATTCCAAAACATGTTGGTGATGCGCGAAACCGAACCTGCATAAAAATCCATCAGGTAGTAAGCGCAAAGAGAGGATAATAACGCTGCGCAAAACTGGGCGCGCAACCAAAACAGCACACCGGGCCAAAGCTGCAGCCGCATCAACAGGGCCGAGCCGGACCAGACCCCCAAAGAAGCCAGCAAAAAGGCGTAATATTGCATGGCCTTGTCCCGCTTGGAAATTAAAAGGATTACCAACAGCAGCGCATAGCTGCCGGTGGCAATAATGGGCATAGCCCAGAAAAAAATCTGTAAAAAGGGCATGGAAGTATCGCCTCGCTTTCGTATAAAAAGCATAACCCTTAATCGCCCGGGGCTGGCAGGAAAAGCGGAACCGCTCAAGCAAAAAACGCTTTACCCGCAAAAATAATAAAAAATATGCACGCCGCTCAGGCCATAGATACTGTCCTGCGGAAAGTGCAAAAGAAGGCTGTAAAAATCAAGAAAATGGAAAGTATAAAATCTAACAATAATATACCTTAATATTATACAATGATATGCTGTAAAAGTCACTGGTTTTTTCTGAAAATTCAGGAACCTGCCCCAGTGTGCCACCCCATTGAGAATGCGTTGCCCGCATCCTGCCGCAAAGCCGGATACTCGCATTTTCGACGGGAATTATCAGCCTGAAGACGCGCTCCAATCACAAGGATGTATTTGTCGCGTCCTTTGTCAATAACGCTGATATTTAAAGCATCTATTGAATTGTCCGGCCTATTTCGTTATAATGTCACAATAATCATCTCAAAATTTTTTTACTTGGCATTAAAAGCAGGAGGGGGATTTTAGCAATGAATCGCGCGTATGGCATGGCCAACATGGCGGCCCGGAACTTTTTTTCGGCTGACGGCTCCGGGTGCGGGTGCAGCCGGGGTATCGATGAAGGGTGTTATGGGACTGGTATGCGCTGTCGATCTCGACGCTTGAATCGCTGTTGGACAGCGGCGTAAAGGCCCGATAGTATAAATTAAAAATTGAATTTATACATTATAATCCATTAAAGGGAGACACCATTATGTTTACGATAAAGACTTTGAATAAAATTTCGGATGTGATCTATCAGGAGTTGAGCTGCGAAAAATATGCGGTTTCTGACAAGGCCGAACCGTACGACGCTGTGCTGGTGCGCTCGGCCGACATGCGGGAGGCCGAGCTGCCCCGTAATCTGCTCGCTATTGCCAGAGCGGGCGCCGGCTATAACAATATACCGGTCGACCGCTGCACCGAGCAGGGCATCGTCGTTTTCAATACGCCCGGTGCAAATGCCAATGCAGTTAAGGAGCTGGTGATCTGCGGTATGCTTTTATCGGGACGCCAGGTTGTTTCGGGCGTACATTGGCTTGAGAATCTCGGTGCGCAACAGCACGACGATATCGAAAAGCTGGTTGAAAAGGGCAAAAATCAGTTTGTCGGCCCTGAGCTGGCCGGCAAAAAGCTTGGAGTTATCGGCTTGGGCGCCATCGGCGTTATGGTGGCCAATGCCGCCGACAAGGGCCTGGGCATGCAGGTGATGGGTTATGACCCCTACCTCTCGGTAGAGGCGGCGTGGAACCTGACCCGGTCAATTATTCATGTTAAAAACCTCTGCGAGATTTTTGCGAGCTGCGATTATATTACACTGCACCTGCCGCTGAGCGACAAGACCCGCGGTATGATCGGCGAAGCCGAGCTGGCGGCCATGAAACCCGACTCGGTGCTGTTAAACTTTGCCCGCGGTGGGCTGGTGGATGACGCCGCGCTGATTAAAGCACTGGAATCGGGCCATTTGCGCCATTATGTCACCGACTTCCCCAACGAGCAGGTTATGGGGGCCAAGGGCGTCATCGCGACCCCGCATCTTGGCGCCTCTACCCCTGAGTCGGAGGAGAACTGCGCCCAGATGGCGGCACAGCAGCTGCGCAGCTATCTTGAGGACGGCAATATCATTAACTCGGTCAATATGCCCCATTGCGAGCTGCCGCGTACAGGGGGGTACCGCGTGGCGGTGGTAAACCGCAACATTAAAAACATGGTCGGACAGATGACCACGGTACTGGCTGACGCCGGGCACAATATTGAGCACATGTTGAATTCCAGCCGTGGCGAATGGGCCTATACGCTGTTTGACCTTGCCACCGAACCGGATACGGTTTGCCTTGAGCGGCTTTGTGCAATTAAGGGTGTCGTCAGAGTGCGTGTTCTGTCGTAACACAAAGATACGCCGTTGCCTTTGACCAAAATTTCATTGCGTCTACAGAAAGGGGCTTCACGTTTTTATGGAACTTTGCAAACAAGCCTTGGCCGAGGTTGGTCTGGCGCTGCCCGACATTCTTTTGCCGGCCGACGGCGTGGATCTGCACCGTTTTGCGGTTATTGCCTGCGACCAGTTTACGGCGCAGCCCGACTACTGGCACGCGGTGGAGGATATTGTGGGGGACGCTTGCTCCGCGTTGCGCATCACGCTGCCCGAGGTTTATCTCACAGCCGATAACGACGCCGCTATAGAACGCATCAATACCACAATGCGGCGGTATCTCGATAAGCGTTTGCTGACCGATATTGGCGAGACCTTTGTTTATCTTCGGCGCAGAACGAGCACCGGCGTCCGGCAGGGGCTTGTGGTGGCGCTCGATCTGGAGCAGTACGATTATTCCGGCAAGGCCCAATCCATGATACGCGCCACCGAGGGCACCATTGTCGAGCGCCTTCCGCCGCGCATTAAAATTCGCAGTGGCGCCCCGCTTGAAACACCGCATATTATGGTACTTATCGATGACCGCGAAAACCGCCTTATGGGCTTGCTGGCCGACCATGCCGAGTCGCTGGAATGCCTATACGACTTTACGCTGATGCAGGGCGGCGGACACAGCACCGGCTACCGTGTGGATGCCCCGGCGCTGCTGAGGCAGATTGCCGATATATTAAAAGCCTTAAAAACGCAGAG
This sequence comes from Bacillota bacterium, assembly GCA_023395695.1. Classification (GTDB taxonomy): domain Bacteria; phylum Bacillota; class Clostridia; order Oscillospirales; family Ruminococcaceae; genus Yanshouia. Next base: position 3,223 of record JAEWYJ010000111.1, read on the forward strand.
CGGCGACAACTTTCTGTTTGCAATGGGGGACGGGAATCACTCCTTTGCGGCGGCCAAGGCCTGCTGGGAGGCCTTGAAGCCGACGCTTTCGCCCGAACGGCAAAAGACGCACCCCGCCCGCTGGGCCTTGGCAGAGCTGGTGAACCTGCATGATCCGGCGTTGCGCTTTGAGCCGATTCACCGGCTGCTTTATAATGTCGACCCTGCCGCCGTCCAGCGTGCGCTGGACTTTGACGCGGCGAGTCCGCCCGACGCGCAGGTGCTGCAGCCAAGGCTGGACGAATGGCTTAAAGAGCACCCCGAGGCTGAGCTGGAATATGTGCACGGCGAGCAGGAATGCTGTGCGTTGGGTGACCGGCCCGACCGTCTGGCCATTGTGTTCCCAGCGTTTGACCGCGATTCGCTTTTTGAGGTGGTGCGTAAAAACGGCGCATTTGTGCGCAAGAGCTTTTCGATGGGTGAAGCGCGCGACAAGCGTTATTATCTTGAATGCCGCAAAATAGAAGACTGATAAACCGTCTTGAG
>JAEWYJ010000175.1 GCA_023395695.1 Bacillota bacterium
TGCCAACACTGCGGCGTTTCTCTCAATTAAGGAAATGGAAGCCGTTTCGGGTGTGAGCGTCGCAAGTATCAGCCGTTTGTAAAAGAGATTGGCTGCCAGGGGTATGCCGATTTTCAGAAGCACCTTGCAGGCATGCTGCTAAAAAATGTAACCCCCATGCGGGAAATAAAGGATTCAATTAGCTGCCATAGCGAGAGCGGCACCCTGAAAACGCTAATTGAAGCCAACCAACGGACGCTGGCCTTCTTATACAGCGACGATCTGCAAAAAAACTTCGATGCAACAATTGAGCGCGTCAAAAATCTGCGCGGAAAGCTCTATATCACGGCATCCCGCTCCTCATTTTGCGTCGCCTATTTTCTGCACTTTATGCTTAAAGGCTTTATGCCAAACGTCGAGCTTTTGATCGACGATCATAACGATATTTCCAACCGGCTCCTTTATGTAACACCCAAGGACATGCTGATTGCAATCAGTTATTCCCGTTATACCCGAATTTCCTATGAGCTTACATCCTTTTTTCGCGAACTGGGATGCTGTGTCGTATCCATTACCGACAGCTATCAGTCGCCTGTCGCATTATGCTCAAATTTTGTATTGCTGGGAAAAAACATAGACGGTGCATACGCTTTTGCCGGGGCGATGACGCTCGCCAACTGCCTGATAACGGCGCTTGGCCAGCTTGACAGCGAACAAACGCTGGAACAGATGAAGCGGCAGGACGCGATTGCCCTTGCACAAAATCTCTATCTTTAAGGTTGCCTCATACCTTCCAGAACAGTTATAGCCGTACGATGTAACTGCATTGGGTGGTTAGAGATATGTCACAAAGGTAATTAAAAGGAGGAAACGTCATGATTTTTGGGCTGCCTGCAATCCTGGGATTTTTACCACTGGTGATTTACATTATTTTAATGCTCAAGGGCAAGGATATGAATCTTTCGGTTTTGGTTTGCGTTCTGCTTGGCGCTGTTATGACCGGAGAATCTGTTCTTGGATTTGGCGCAACACTGCAAAAGTCACTCAGCTCATTCCTCTCGCTGATCGGTTTTATTATCGTTCTCGGCGCAGGTCTTGGCGAGGTGCTTACCCGCACCAAGGTAGCGCATAACATCGTCCATTTCGTCATTAAAAAAACCAAGCTTAAGACCAAGAAGCAGGCGATTCTCGTTTCAATGATTACCTGCACCACGCTGGTATCCATGCTAGGCACTCTGGCCGGCTCTAACGCGATCATCGCCCTGATTCTTATTCCGATTGTTGCCAGTCTGGGCCTGACCCCCGCGACGCTGGGCGTTATCTTTCATGGCGCAGGCGCAACCGGCCTGTACATAGGACCGTTTGTTCCGCCCGTTGCAACCATTATGGGGCTGACCGGCCTTACTTACAGCGAATATATGCTTAATGCAGGTATTCCGCTGGCGGTCATCGTCTGGGGCAGCACGTTTTTCATTGCCTGTCGCACCCAAAAGCTCACCGAGGGCAAAGAGTCTTACAGCGCTGCCGACGCCGCTGCCGAAGCGTTTGAAGCTACGCCCCAGATTAATCGTGCAACCGTGGCGTTTATCACCACTATGGCGGTTATGCTGGCCTATGGCATCTTTGCCAAGGCGGGCGCTTCCTATGCCATCGTCGTTATGCTGACTGCTGCGCTGGTTACCGGCTTTGCTTCCGGCATGAGCATTACCGACTCGATCAAGACGCTGGTTCAGGGCAGCTCTAAGATGTACTGGATGTTCTTTATGTTTGTCCTGTTTGATCCTTTCCTGAACTATGTTGCCGCTTCGGGTGCGTTTGACGCACTTGCCGGCTATATGCAGCCTCTGATCGACGCGGGCGGCGTGGTCGCGTTCCTGATGATCGCCACCCTGATCGGCGTGTTCGGCATCTCAGGCGCCGGTGTTGCCCAGGCGCAGATCACCCATGAACTATTCCTGCCGCTGGTCACCCTGATGGATGTCAAGATGGGCATATGGGCGCTGGTCGTTTTAGTTTCCTGTCAGGTCACCCTCTTTGTCACGCCTACCGTCGATATGGTTGGCAGCATGGGCCTGGCCCGCTCGAACAACATTAAGGCGATGCTCAAGAACGGCTGGTGTCTGACCGTTATTACCTTCCTATACGTTTTGATTCGCGCTTTGATTTACACAATGGGATAACATGACAGAAAGGACGCGATACTATGGTAAACTTTGCACTTTTGCAAACAAATATTAAATTCTGCGATCCGGCGTATAACTTCAAGCGCGCTCAGGAACTGTTCGCCAAAGCAATGGCGGGAACCCCCCGCCCCGATGTTGTGGTGCTGCCTGAGGACTGGAGCTACGGCTTCTCCGACGAAATGTATCATAACATGGAAAAGTACGTGGAGCCGGAAAACGGACCTTCGGTTACGGTGCTCTGCGAGCTTGCCCGCCGGTATCAGGTTTGGGTTATCGCCGGTTCTATTGCCACACTGCACAACGACGGCGCGATGCGCAACACCACCTTTTTGATCGACCGGGAAGGACAGATTGTCGGCGACTACAGCAAAATGCATCTGTACAGCGATATGGATGAGGATTGCAAGCTCAGGCACGGAGAAAAGATGGATGTCTTCAATACTGAGCTCGGCCGTTTTGGCTTGATGATCTGTTATGACATTCGCTTCTGCGAGCTGGCGCGCAGCTATGCGGTCGCCGGTGCGCAGGCGGTCATCGTGACTTCCGATTTTCCAAACCCGCGCGTCAACCACTGGAGAACGCTGCTGACCGCACGTGCCATAGAAAACCAGATGTTTATTATTGCGTGCAACCGCGTGGGAGAAAGCCCGATGGGAACCTACTGCGGCCACTCGATCATAATTGACCCCTGGGGTGAGATTATCGCCGAGGGCAGCGATCAGGAAGACATTATCTGCGGCTCGGTGGATTTCGCAAAGATCGATGAAATCAGGAACACCATTCATATGTTTCGGGACAGGCGTCCCGAAACCTACGCGTCGGGCGTTCTCGTCAAACCGCTTGGGTAAATAAAGTAAGAGGGGGACTTTGCGGCTGCAAAAGTCCCCCTCTTTAAAGGAGCAGAATTAAGTTGGAAATTTTATTGCAAGAGGTAATCGCCGAAATTTTGCCGAAGGCGATGGCGCTCCGGTGGTGTGTTCATGAAAACCCGGAGCTTGGCAATCAGGAGTTTGAAACAACCAACCGTCTGGCGCAGTTTTTTCGGGCGGAGGGCATCCCCTTTTGCCGGTTTGAAAAGCTGACCGGCGGAACGGTTCTGATTGATGCGCATGCCGAAAAAACCGTCTGCTTCCGTGCAGATATTGACGCGCTGACCATTACAGAGCAGACCGGCTGCTTACACGCTTCCAAGCGGGAAGGAACGATGCACGCCTGTGGGCACGACATGCATTTAGGCATTGCTGCGGGGCTGGCGCTGGTGCTTTACCGCCTGCAAGCGCATTTGAAATATAATGTGTTAATTCTGTTCCAGCCCGCGGAAGAGCAAAACCCCGTTGGCGGTGCAAGGCCGGTAATCGACACCGGAATCTTTAAAGAATATGGGGTCAATGGCATCTATGGGCTGCACCTGTGGCCGTCGCTTCCCGTTGGAACCATCGGCATCAAAACCGGCGTGCAGATGGGCGCTTCGGATAAGTTCAGCATCGACCTCTACGGTAAAAGCGCGCATGCGGCAGAGCCCCATAAGGGCGTGGACGCAATTTCGATTGGCGCTGATCTGGTCAACGCTTTGGTACACAAACTGCGCCGCGAGATTGATCCCTTTGAGACTTGTCTGGTAACCATTGGCGAGATTCGCTCTTTTGGCCGATATAATATTCTCTGCGACCACGTTCTGCTTGAGGGCACCATACGCTCGACGACCGATGAGGCCAGAACGAAGATTAAGAACAGAATCCGCGAACTCGCCGAGGGAATTGCCCACGCTTACGGCGGGCATGCCAAGGTGGCCATCACCGATGGCTATGGTCTTGTAATTAATCATCCGGAACAGACGCTGGATTTTATTCGCGCCGCCAAAAAAACGCTTGGAGAAAGCCGTGTTTTGACCGACATCTCGATCAGCCTGATCGGTGAAGATTTTTCCCGCTACGCACAGGTGCTGCCCGCAACTTACTTTTTCCTTGGCTGTGAAAGCGAATACCCATTGCACAGTGCGCGGTTCCTTCCGGACGAGCGGGTTCTGCCCACAGCATTGAGGCTGATGGGCGCCTTTCTTCTCAACGATAAAATTTCATAAGGAAATTTGGCGACTTGTTTGTTCTCCGCCATATCTGCCTGCACAAACGGCGCTGAATATGACTTCAAGCATGATATAGTCAAACCACCAGAAAAACGATACAGGATTGGCGAGGCTGTTTTGTGGCTGACAAGGCGGAGGACGCAGATGGGCTGGCGCCCTTCAAGGACGACAACGCGGTCAGCTGCAAAACGGATCGTCAAGACGTTTTGGTTTTCTGGTAGTTTGACTATAAAGAGCCACTCGGCGATAAAAATTACCCGAAAACGGCTTTGAAGGGCCTTTTTCGGGTGTTGTTTCTACTTAAAAATCTTTTGGTGGTCATTTGACGTTTATGCTTTCAAGCTCCAGCTCATATCCGGCTGACATCTTTTATTTCAAAACCATCGATGAATTTGGTGGTATGCCTCAGCCCTAAAGGGTCTATACCAGATGACTCCGCGTCAGTGCAGGCGTATCTTCGCCACGCTAATGCCGCATATACAAGGTACGAACAAGGATAAACTGGCGTTGATGAACCACACCGGCGATAAGCTGCTGCACCATCACCAACATGTTCGATACAAAGATTTGCGCCAAACAACAGATAAAATTTGAGTAGCGACAGGCGTCGTAATAAGCTTGTACTGCTCTGGATTTATTGCTATTTTGAACAGAACAATAAGACCCGACAAATCGCATTATAAAACGATTTGTCGGGTCTTATTTGGTGGAGATAAGCGGGATCGAACCGCTGACCTCTTGAATGCCATTCAAGCGCTCTCCCAGCTGAGCTATACCCCCATATTAACGTCTCACATCGCGATAAGTTTATTAATACTTATCTTGGCGACGTGTTATATAATAGCATATTAAAATACAATAAGCAATACCTTTTAACGCTTTTTTTGAGTTTTTTTCATTTATTTTAAGAGACGGCAGCCATGTCGCTTTTAATCCGATTTTTTATTGTAATAATCCGAATTCGGCCCTGCGAGGCAGTGTTCCGGCCGATGGCCCGCCCCGCATAGCCGCCAGCCCATTGGCTCTTGCAAAGCAGAGGCCGCACGGGTTAAAATCCGCGCGGCCTCTGCTTATAACAAATACGGCACAGCCGTCTCAGATTAATGACGAAAGCACACCGGCTTTAGTTACGATGCCACGAAGGCGGTTTTCGCCGTCCGTTACCGCAATGGGGTACAGCGTTTCGGCGGCAACCGGCAGAATATCCGCCACCAGCGCATCTTCGGTTGTGGTTGCAATGTTGCTTGCCATAACCTCGCCCACCGAAAGCCCCTCGCGCAGGGCACGAATCGCTTCCGTGATGGTCAAAACCCCTTCCAGACGCAGGTCGTCGTCTACAACGTAGACCGTCGACAGCGCGTTCTTGCGCATTTCGCGGATAGCATGCTCGGCGCCGTCGGCACGGCGTATCAGGCATGTGGGGGTCATCATAATATTTTTGATGGTCAGCACCTTGGTTTTATCCGCTGCGCCTATAAAGTCGCGCACATAATCGTCAGCCGGGTGTGCGCTCATCTGCTCGGGGGTACCAACCTGAATAATCTTTCCGTCACGCATAATTGCAACAGTATCGCCGAGCTTAAAGGCTTCATCAATATCATGGGTGACAAAAACCACCGTCTTTTTAAGCTTTCTTTGCAGAGACAGCAGTTCAAACTGCATGTCCCGGCGAACGAGCGGATCAAGCGCGGAGAAAGGTTCGTCCATGAGCAATACCTCAGGGTCGTTGGCCAAGGCCCGCGCAATGCCGACGCGTTGACGCATGCCGCCCGAAAGCTGGTTACAGCTTTTGTGTTCCCAACCATCTAAACCGACCATTGAGATCAGCTTCATGGCCGTTTGCTCACGTTCAGGTTTGGACATGCCCTTGACCTCCAGGCCATAGGCCACATTGCCCAGAACGTCACGATGATCCATGAGGCCAAAGGACTGGAACACCATGGAAATTTTGTTGCGACGCAGGGCCAGCAGCTCCTGCTTGGTCATGTCGCCCAATTCGGCGCCTTCAAAGGTAATGCTGCCCGAGGTTTGCCGGTGCAGCCGGTTAAGGCAGCGCAGCAGCGTCGATTTTCCGGAGCCGGAAAGGCCGATGATGACAAATATCTCACCTTTTTTAATATCCAGATTAATATCCGACAGCGCGGCCGTCACCCCTGTTTTACGATAAACAGCGTCTTTATCCGCACCTGCATTGAGCATGGTAACCGCCTCTGTGCGGTTATTGCCGTAAAGCTTGTATACATTTTTGATAGAAATAATGGATTCGGTACTCATCATTCCTTACCTCCTCTCGAAAACCAGCCCTGGGTAAGGCGATCCATCAGCACAGCCAGTATAACCACTGCCGTGCCGTTAATCAGGCCGCGCGAAATCTCGGTTCGGTTCACGGCAATCAGCACCTCGTTGCCGATGCCCTGCGCGCCGATCATCGAGCAGGTAACCACCATTGCCATTGCCATCATCATCGTCTGGTTGATGCCGGTCATAATGGTGGGCAGCGCCTGAGGAATCTGCACCTTAAACAGCGCCTGCATACGGGTGGAGCCAAAGGATTTTGCCGCCTCGACTACCTCGCGGTCGACCTGACGGATGCCTAAGCTGGTCAGCCTGATAACCGGTACCACCGCATAAATAACCGTTGCAATTACCGCCGGGGCCGAGCCCATTCCAAAGAACAGCACCGCCGGAATGAGGTAAACAAACACCGGCATGGTCTGCATGGTGTCAAGCACCGGCCGGATGATTCGGTTGGCCCGCTCGGAGCCCGAAATAAGCACGCCGATGGGCAGCCCAATCAGCAATGATAAAATAACGCCCGAAATAACAATTGACAGTGTTTCAAGCATCAGGCTCCACAGACCGAACATGCCGATTAAAAACAGCATAACGGCATAAATAAGGCCCTTGACCCAGTTGCCGGACGTTGCTCTGCCAAGGAAAAACACCAGTGCAATAAGCAGCCACCAGGGTATCAGATGAAGGGTGGCGCGAATAAGTCCCACCGTAGCGGTAAGGCCCGTTTTTACCGCATCAAAACCGGCGCTGTGCCGCACCGAAAAGCTGCGGACGGCGCTGTCAATCGCCTCGGTGCTGACCGGCACGGTAAACGGGAACTCAAGCAGCGGATTGACCTTTCTGGCCGTATTCTCCATACCAAGCGCCTGCTTCATTTCAGCCGCCTGCTCGGCCGTCAGCCATTCGTCCAGCAGTTCAGGATGCGTTGTCATCATCCATCGGGCTGCCTGCTCATAGTTGGCCTGCGTATCCTGCATATAGGCAAGCGCTTCGGAAAGCAACGCGCTGGTCGTGCGATAATTCTTTAAAAACGCACAAAATGCGGGGTTGTTTTCGGCAAAGTTATTGCTGGTGCCAACCGTAACAGTAACCGACGGACACGCTGTTTTGCCCTGCATGTACAGCTCCGGGTCGTAAGGCTCGTCCTCAAGCAGAACAAAATCATATTTCCCCAAAAGCCATGTAGGTTCCCAGTAATAGGCGACAATCGGCGTGCCCCTGTCATAGGCCGAAATCAGCTCGGCGCTCATGGCGGCGTCGGTACCCGGCCTGAAGTAGTTAAAATTTGCGTCAAGGCCATACGCCAAATATTTTTTATGCATGATCTCGTCGACCTCCCAGCCGGGCAGGCCGCCGTAGATACGGCCTTTGCTGGGATCCTCGCTGTCTTTAAAAACCGACGCATAATTTTTCAGATCCTTGACAGTGCGCAGGTCGGGCGCAACGGGTGCTATACCCCGCTCGGCGTCTCCTTCAATCACATATCTGGGCACATAAAGGCCCTGACCGTTGTCGTCAAAATTAACGCCCATCTCCTGAAAGCTTCCCGCCTCAAGGTCCTGATCATACACGCTGATATTATCAGTCCATATTTCCATATGGACATCTATTTCACCTTTGATAAGCGCCTCGTGGGCAATCGGCGTACTGCCCGAAACCTCACTGGTGCTATCATAGCCGAACAGGGTGGTGGCGATTAGTCCTGCCGCTGCGTTTTGCAGGCGGATAGAATCCCAGCCTACATCGGCAAACGCAATGTTTTTTTGTGCGGGCTTTTGGCTGCAGCCTGACAAAACAGCCAATACGCAAAGCAAGGCCAGCACGGTAGAAACGACTCTCTTCATACAATTTCCCCTTCCTCACATCGTTATAGTGACAACTTTATTTTAACACGAAGTTGTCACTCAGTCAATGCCGCCATCCAAATGATAGCAACAAATTTGCGCAAACCGTGACGAAACGACGGTTATCAGCCTTTGGGTGGCTTTTTTGCGTTAATAAAGCTCGCAACGCCATCAACATCGGTCACATCGCAGGCAATCACCAACAAATCTTGTTTTTTCAACACGGTTTGAGGCGTTGGAGACAGCAAAACCTCCGGGCCTCGGCGCACAGCCACAATAGTTGCGCCCGTATGCTTTCTAAAGTCGAGACGGCAAATGCTTTGCCCCTCAATAGCAGCATCCTCAGCTACCGCAAACTCATAGGTTCGCATACGGTCGCTGTTTCGGAACCGGTCTGAAAGGTCGGTAATCTGATCGACCATATCGCTGATGCGCTCGTCGATCTGCCTGCGCTGCGCCATCAGCTGGTTGAGCTCTCCCTTGAGCGCCATAAGGTCCCGCCGCATTTCGTAATGCTCCACATATTCCACTGCGCGCTGCTTGGAAACCACCTGCGAACCGACGTTTTCCTGCACCTCAATAATGCCCATATCCGAAAGCAGTCGCAGCGCGCGCCGTATCGTCTCGGGCGACACGCCATACTGGGAGCTCATCAGTGAGCGGCCTGAAAACCGCTCCTGCTCCGGCAGAGCGCCCGAAGCAATCTTGGCGGCAATATCGTAAGCCACCTGCAGGTAAATGGGGGGTTTTATTTGAATTTTCATGTCTGGCTCCCTGAAAATTGTGATATTTTGCCCGGACTGTCCAAAGCCGTCCTCTGCTCAGTATACCATGCGCGCAAGCAAATGGCACACGCCGCGCATCTAAAAATAGAAAGTCGCGTAAACGGCGAGCCGCTGCGCATCGCTCACAGTATAATTTGCGCATCAAGAGGCGGTTGCCGCGTTAAGCGGCGAGCCGTTGCGCATCATCCCGGTATAATAGCAGTTTGCGGCTATTATACCATCTATGCGCTGTAAATAACAGCGTTCGGAAAGTTAATAGCCCTAGACCTATCAATTTGGGCTGCATTATGCTATAGTATTGTAAAAATAATCCTGAAACTTTGGTTTTATAAACCATGCAAAGGAGCGGGCTCACCATGTCAGCATTATTAATACGCAGCAAGGAGACTGCTGTGCGCTGCCAAAAGGGCTGTCCTGTCCTGCTTGTCGAGCAGGTGGTGCAGTTCAATGCCCAGACCTATGTGGCCAGCGCAAAACTGACCTTTCAAAACGCGGCATCGGTCGCGCCCGTCAGCAGTCTTGCTATTGCGATAGATTGCTTTAATCTTCACGGGCAGCCCTGTGGCAGGTTGGAGCAGTTTACCTATCCCCATCTGGCAGTCGCCCTCAACGGGTTCTTTGGCTATCGCGTTTATGTGGCGCTCGTGCCGGAAAGCTATCGCATACGGGTAAGCGCTTTGAGCGTGGAATTTGCTGACGGTACGGTTTGGATGCGCGAGAAGGATCAGGATTTTTTACAGACGGTTGTCCACCAGCCTGATTTGTCCTCTCTGGGAACGTTAGCCGCCCAATACCGCCGGAAATGAGACTTGAGCGCGAGCTGGGACGGCTGCCCACCGAGACGCCGGACTATTGGCTTTGCTGCTGTACGGCCTACAATGCTGCCGCCACGGCTTGCTGCCGACGCTGCGGCCAAAGCCTTATGACCCAGAAAGCAGCGCTGAATCCGGATTATCTCGCGCACCAAAACGCGCAGTGGGCAGAGCAAGAGCAAAAGGCGATGCAGGCGCATGAGCGGGCTCAGGAAACGGAGAATAAAAAGCTCCAAAAAATAACGCGTCTGTTGCTGGCGTTCATTTCGTGTGCGGCAGCAGTGTTAATACTTTTTAACGCCACCGCAAAGCAGCGGCGCTACAGAGCGGCCGAAAGGCTGTATGAAAACGGCAGCTATGTGGAAGCTATCGACGCTTTTTACGCCATCGGCAAGGATTACAAGGATGTTGACGAGCGGCTTAATCAAGCGCTTTACGCTTATGGCATTTCATTATATAACGACAACCGCTATCATGAAGCTGTCGCAACTCTTTCCAGCCTCGACGCAGGATACGATGACACCGACGTCTATCTGAACCGTTGCTATGATATGCTAGGCCAGGCCTACTGTGCCGATGATGATTTTGTATCGGCATATGTGCAATTTTCTCAGATAACCGCACCGACCGCCCAAATAAAGCGCGCCATGCAGGACTGCATTGCCAAAGGCTACGACCGCGCGGTCGAAGCGTATGAAAAGGACGGCGTCATACCTGACCCGCTAGATCTTTCAATATTTGACGGGTATAAAGATGTCGAGCTATATCGTGTGATACTCTACGCTTTAAGGGTAAAGCGCGACGCATCGCCCGGAGCATTGTCTATTGCCTACAATGCGCTTAAGCATCTCGACAACTTTGGTCACGCAGATAAGCTGCGCCAAGACGAAAAGTACACCTGGTGGTTGCTGAACAATCATCGTTTTGAGAATGCCGACGGGTATTATTTTGAGATGAAAGATAAAATAATATCTTTCAATATTCCGGATGAAAGCATTTACACCTTTGACAATCAGGTGACGTACAACATTGAAGGAATCGTTTATTATCATATTCTGACCGACCAAGGTCCGCAAGCCGGATTCCGGTTTGATATGAATGATCCGGCAACACTAAGCCTTTACTGTTTTAAAGATCAATCGGTCTACACGCTCCCCCGCCAATATTAAATATTTTTAAGGCAGTCTGTAAGCACGCAGGCTGCCTTAATTATTTTGTGAGAACGCCATATTACAGCTTCTGTCGGGCGACGCCCCCACACTCATATGGACTATATCCTATGTCAAAACGGCACGAAGGCGCATATATTATAGTGGGCTACAGCCTAATGAAAGGAGGATATGGTTTGAATTCTAAGAGCGTTTTTACCAACCAGTCCAATGCCAATGCTCAGAGCAACAATCTGGCGCGTTGCGGCGGCCGCCAGAGTGTGCAGGGACTGCTGGGCCGGTCGGTCGATTGTAACTGCATCGGTGGCAGCTGTGGCACGGGGTGCGCGTCAGACCCCTGCCTGCAGAGTATGCGGTGTGTGCTGGGTACCATTGACGATATCGTGCGCAGCATGTCGCCGGGCTTTAGCATTGGTGTGGAGATTACCACCACCGACGGCACCGTAAATACCGTTGTTTTCAGCAGCAGCAACAATGCCGTCAGAATCAACGGCACCACTCTGATTGCCAACGATTTGGTCATCTCAATTTGCGCCATCGCAAAGATTCGCGTATTGACAGGGGGGCTTGTCGGCTCTACCTTTGAAGCGCAGTTGCTCGCGGCGCTTGAGTGCCTGGCCAGCCGCTGCTGCCCGGGGGGCTGCGGTTGCGATGCCTGCGTACAGGATATGGAAAATTACCTCTACTGCCACCAGAATAGCATTGCCGCCGTCAGCTTTGAAGGCGGGTTTGAGATTATCCGAAATATTCTCGCCCCTACCGGCATCAATTATGTCAATGTAGTGGGTAGTGCCGCGCTGTCTACCACGTCGACCGCCGCGCTGTCCGGCGCGTCGCTTGATGTTGACACCACGCCGGTGGTCAGCGCCGTCATACCGGCCGTCGCAACGGTCGTGAGCAGTATTACAACCGATGTCAGCAGCGTGGTTACCGGCATTACCAGTGCGCCGGTCACCGTCAGTGCGCCGATTACCAGTGTACCCACCACAGTGGTTACCGGTGTTACCACCGTTCCTGTAACGGGTCTGGCGCAAAACCTGACCACCGCCCCTGCTACCGTCGTCAACGGCATTTCCACCGGAACAACCACGGTTCTAACCGGTCTGGGTACGCCCTCGACAATTCCGGGCGTGCTGACGGGGCTGACCGGGGTTTCAAGCGTTACGCCTGAGCCGGTGCTCATTCCCTTTTTCACCAGCGGCAATGCCGGGCCGCTGACCGTTACGGTAGAAGGTGGGGAGTACCCGGTGCTGGCCGGCGGCGACCCGGTCGTCGATGGCGG
>JAEWYJ010000229.1 GCA_023395695.1 Bacillota bacterium
GTAAAGCCGAGATGCCCGCCGGCCAGCGGCCCTTCAAGCACAAAGGCGTCGGGCACACGGGCGTATTTCTGCTCCCACCAGCGCGAAATCATCTTAACCGCCTTAGCGGAGGAAACGATGGGCACCAGTGCAATATCCGAAGGCGAAAACTTCGGCAGGTCAAGCGGCAGCCCCGCCCCTGAGAAAATCACGTCGATACCTGCCTCGGCCGAGGTTTTGACCATCTGGGCAAAATCGGTCATCACATTCATAATGTTGATGCCCAGCAGGCCGGCATTTTCGCCGGTCATTCTGGTGCGCGCGTCGGCAATCTCCTCTGAGATGCCCTCCGAAACGGCGCGCTCACGGTCGCGTTCGGCGGGCTTTCGCAGCATGGCAATGCCCGCTGCCGACAGCACACCGACGCCGCCTTCGTTCGCGACGGCGGAAGCAAGGCGTGCCATTGAAATACCCACGCCCATGCCGCCCTGCACAATAGGAACCGGCGCGGTATATTTGCCAAGCGTGAGCTTATGGTTGTTAAAATTAAACATGAATCGTTTTACCTCGTTTCAGCCGTTGGCGTATCATACTGATATTTGACAGAAAGCCCCCAATGGATTTGCGTGGTCTTTTGCTACCTGACATGTCAGGCGACGCAGTCAGGCAGCAAAAGACCGAAAAATATCGGGCGTGCTGTCGGATATGAGCATTGAGGTTACATGCACATGCCGCCGTCTATACGGATAACCTCACCGGTGATGTAGCCCGCACCCTCGCTGCAAAGATAAACAGCAAGCGAAGCGACCTCCTCCGGTGTGCCCATGCGGTTCATCGGCACATTTTCAAGCGAGGCAGCCAGCACCTTTTCAGACAGGACGGCGGTCATGTCGGTTTCGATAAAGCCCGGCGCAATGGCATTGCAGGTGACGCCGCGGCCGGCCAGCTCGCGCGCAACCGACTTGGTCAGACCAAGCATGCCGGCCTTGGCAGCGGCGTAGTTGGCCTGACCGGCGTTGCCGCAAAGCCCCGAGACCGAAGCGATGTTGATAATGCGGCCGGTACGGCGTTTCATCATTGCGGCGGCGCACTGGCGGGTCATCAGGAACGCGCCCTTAAGGTTTGTTGCAATAACGGCGTCAAAGTCCTCGTCCTTCATGCGCATCACAAGCCCGTCGCGGGTAATGCCCGCGCAGTTGACGAGAATGTCGATTTGCCCCCACGCCTTGAGCAGGGAATCAACAACGGCTTTAGTGGCTGCACTGTCGGCAACGTCGCATTGCACGGCGGTCATGATATGGTTGTTTTTTTGCGCCTCTTCGACGGTAGAATGCGCGGCGACGGCATTGCCCGCATATAGAATAGCCACCTTGGCGTTCTGCGCGGCCAGCGCCAGCGCAATCGCACGGCCGATGCCGCGCGATCCGCCGGTGACGATGGCGGTTTTATTGGTCAGCATTATTATTCTCCTCTCAGCGCCGCCAGCACAGCGGCAAGAGATTCGGCGTCCTGTACGTTAAAAACGGTGGCGTCGGGCAGCGTTTTCTTGACAAAGCCCGACAGGGTTTTGCCCGCACCCACCTCAATAAAGGTGTCGTAGCCGTCTGCGGTCATATTTTCGAGCGTTCTCTGCCAGTAAACGGGACGGATCAACTGCTCTGATAACAGCTGCTTATCTGGGGTGACATATGGCGATGCGGTGGAGTTGGCATACACCGGTACCAAGGGCTGCGCAAAAGCGTAACGCTCCAGCGCCTTTTGGAGGCCCTCATAAGCAGACTGCATGAAAGGGGAGTGGAATCCGCCGCTTACCGGCAGAGCTAACGCCCGACCGCCCGCTTGCTTTACGGCAGCGATCAGTTCATCTGAACGGTCGCGCAGCGTTGCCGCTACGATTTGACCGGGGCAGTTAAAGTTAATGGGGTAGCTGTCGCCCACCTGTGCGCACACCTCGGCAACACGCTCGGGGGCAAGCTTTAAGATGGCAACCATGCCGCTTTGGCTGGCTTCGGAGGCCTCGTGCATCAGTGCCGCGCGCTCACAGACAAGGCGAAAGCCGTCTGCGTGCGTCAGGCCGCCTGCAAAGGTCAGCGCCGCAACCTCGCCGAGCGAGAAGCCCGCCACACCGTCGGGGGTGATGCCCGCTTCGCGCACCGCTTCAGCCGCGGCGAGATCGACGCAAAACAAACAGGGCTGGGTATTCAGGGTGACCGATAATTCTCCGGCGCTGCCCTCAAAGCACTGCTTTGAGGTGCCGGGGCGAACGTTGTCCGCCAAGTTGAAGATACGGCGGGCGGCAGGGCTTACCTCATAAAGCGACTGGCCCATTCCGGTGTACTGCGCACCCTGACCGGCGAATAAAAACGCTATTTTACCCATTTGCTTGCGCCTCCAAGAAGTACTGACGCCTCATTGAACATTTCGATGATGATGTCGGAACAGCTCTGTTCCTTTTTCATCATGCCTGCAATCTGGCCGGCCATAAAGGTGCCGCCCTCAAGGTCACCCTCCTGCACGGCGCGGCGCAACGCACCGACGCCCTTAGCCTCCAGCGCTTCGACCGAGATGCCCGTGTCGGCCTCCATCTTCATAATCTCGCGGGAAAAGGGCGTTTTAAGGCAGCGCACCGGATGTCCCAGCCGCTTGCCGGTTGCAATGGTGTCGATATCCTTGGCTTTGAGCACACGCTCTTTGTAGACGGGGTGAATGTTACATTCGTAGGCGGTTAAAAAACGGGTGCCGACCTGCACGCCGGCAGCGCCGAGCATCAGGGCGGCGGCAATGCCGCGCCCGTCGCCAATGCCGCCCGCGGCTATAACCGGAATCTTTACCGCGTCGCAAACCTGCGGCACAATAGCCATTGTGGTCAGCTCCCCGATATGCCCGCCCGACTCGCACCCCTCGGCAATGACGGCGGCAGCGCCGCTGCGCTCGGCCAGTTTGGCAAAAGCGACCGAGGCTACAACCGGCAGCACGGCAATGCCGGCGGCCTTCCACATCGGCATATATTTGGCGGGGGTTCCGGCGCCGGTGGTTACAACCTTGACATTTTCTTCGACAACCACCTGAGCCACCTGCTCGGCGAACGGACTCATGAGCATAATATTGACGCCAAACGGCTTGTCGGTCAGCGTCTTTGCTTTTCTGATCTGGGTTCTAAGCCACTCGGCGTCGGCGTTCATGGCCGAAATCAGCCCCAGCCCGCCCGCGTTTGAAACAGCGGCAGCCAGTTCGGCGTCGGCAATCCATGCCATGCCGCCCTGAATAATGGGGGCCTCAATGCCAAGCAGCTCACAAAGCGGCGTTTTTATCATAGTCTTACGCCTGCAGGGACTCGATGTAAGAGAGCAGGCTCTTGTCATCGACGAGGCCCTCGTTCATTTCGAGCTCCAGCTCAAAAACCTCTTCGAGATTCATGACAATTTCAACAATATCGAGCGAGTCAAAGCCCAGCTCTTCAAAGGTGGTTTCCATCGTAATTTCAGATGCGTCAATCTCCTTATATTCGGCAAGGACCTTGGCTACCTTTTCAAAATTCTCGTTCATGCTAATATGCTCCTTTTATTAATTTTATTTTTGATTATATGTTAACGCGCTGTCTTGAAAGCGCGAAAAACAGCTTATTCGCAGTCCCAGCGCAGCACGGCCGAAGCGCTGGTCAGCCCCGCGCCAAAGGCGCACATGGCCAGCAGGTCGCCTCTTTTAAGCTTTTTTTGCTCGTTAAGCTCATCGAGCAGCAGCGGAATGCAGGCGGCTGAGGTGTTACCGTACCGCTCAATATTGATGCAAAAGCGTTCGGGCGGGATGGAGAGCTTAGACTTGGCAAAATCGATAATACGCAAATTTGCCTGATGCGGCAGCACCCAGGTAATTTCCGACTCCTGCAACCCGGCATCGGCAATGGTGCCGCGCAGTCCGCTGCACATGGCATTGACCGCAAACTTGAACACGCCCTGCCCGTTCATCGAGACATACGGCTCCAAGGCGTCCGGGATGCGGTCGGGCAGGTTGCCACGGACGTTCGGAACATTAAGCACCTCGGCGTCCCCCTTGGTAATGAGCGACAATGAGCGCAGCCCGTCGCCTTCGCCCAGCACCACCGCGCCTGCACCGTCGCCGAACAGCACACAGGTTGAACGGTCGCGCCAGTCGAGCAGGCGGCTCATGGCCTCGGCGGCGACAATCAGCACATGACGCACTTTTTTGCGTGCAAAGTAGCCGTCGGCCACATCCAGCGCGTATAAAAAGCCCGAGCAGGCGGCGTTAACGTCAAAGGCGGGGCAGGCGGCGTGCAGGCGGCTCTGTACCGTGCACGAAAGCGAGGGGGTAATGTAGTCGCCGCTGATGGTCGCGCAGAGGATGAGGTCGATATCGCTAGCGGTCAGGTTTGCACGCGCCAGCGCCTTTTCGGCGGCAGCCACCGCAATATCGGTCAACGACTCCTCCATGCAGATGTGCCGCTGCCGAATGCCGGTGCGGGTGTAGATCCACTCGTCGGTGGTGTCCACAAAGCCGCACAGCTCGGTATTGGTCAGGATGCGCGCAGGCACGGCCCGGCCCGTTGAGAGAATTGAAAAGCTCATAAAGGCTACTCCTTTGCTGAAAGATCATTAAGGGAATCGGTTCCGGTTATCTCATCGATGAACTGTTTTTCAAAAAACGTATTTAAGCGGATCATGCCCTTTAGCAGATGCACTTTTTCCTCGTCGCCCAAATCCTTGGCAACTGCACGCACCATGTTTTCATGAAAGCGCATAAAAACAGCATAGGTTTTGTGGCCCAGCCGCGTAAGGTGGATATAGACCACCCGACCGTCCTCGGTGGAGCGGCGGCGCTCGACACAGCCCTTTTGCACCAGCCGGTTGACAGCGGCAGTGACCGACGGCTGCGTAATGCGCAGGTCGGCGGCAATTTCTTTGACGGTGCGGCCCTTGCCCTTTGTTTTGCCAATTGTTTCAAGCAGGTGCATCTCGCTTGAAGATACATTGGGTGTGCCGGCGCGCTTAATGAATTCATCTTCAATTTTTAGTATGGAACGATAGGCCGTGACCAGCGTTTCGTTGAGCTTTAGCATAAACTCATCGGTCAAAATATCGTCCTCCGTTAAAATTAATTAGATTGTCTATCTAATTATAGTAACACCTGTTACGTCTGTCAAGAACTGCCGCTGATTTTATAGAATGTTCATAATTATGGGTGAACCATTTTAACCGTTCAATTTTTCAAATTCTGTATCGAATACCGATAATGGGTTGTCATGACAGCATAAAAGGTGTATAATCGACTAAATAATAATATTTTTGCTAAAACTGAAATTTTGCAGCGTGTTTTTTGCTTTGCAGCGCTTTGGCCGCACAAATAATCCGCGTGCCGGACTATTCGGCTTTTTGGCAAAACATCCGTATAAAATGCGAAGGTAAGGCGCTTAAAATGGATTTGCGACGGGAAAGAAAACGGGGCAACCGAATGATCGGCGTCCTTTTAATTATGATCGTTCTCTGCGTGGGCGCTATAGCAATGCTTCTGCTCTCGCGTGCGGCGCCCGCCAAAGCGTTAAAAACAA
This sequence comes from Bacillota bacterium, assembly GCA_023395695.1. Classification (GTDB taxonomy): domain Bacteria; phylum Bacillota; class Clostridia; order Oscillospirales; family Ruminococcaceae; genus Yanshouia. Next base: position 5,543 of record JAEWYJ010000229.1, read on the forward strand.
GCTTGTCCTCGGCCGATTTTTCACAGGTCGCGCATATCGATCTGGACACCCGGGCGGTGAGCGCGGCGGCCGGGCTATTTTCTAAAAACGAAGCGCAAAACCCCTCCGACCAGTTCTCATACGAAATTAAAAGAGAACTGGTCTTTTCTGCTGCCTCTGCTCAGGCGTCGCTGCTGCTGAAGAACCCGCCGCAGAATCAATATTTAATGGTGCTTGAGCTGGTGCTTGAGGAATCCGGAGAGGTGGTTTTGCGAACGGGCGCGCTGCTGCCGGGACAAATGATTAAAAAGGCTGCGCTGGATGAAAAGCTTTCGGCCGGGGATTATAAAGCTACGGCCAATATTTGTGCGGTGGACGCAAAAAGCGGTGCGCTGGCCGGCGTGCTGACACAGCCTGTAAGAATTGTTGTTAAAGCCTGACGGCGCGCTGCCTGTAGATGTGGCGCGGATATATAAATAAAACCGTTGAAATGAGGACGCACCCGCGATGATAGACATTAAAAACGAGCGCAATCTGACGATGCTGACCGATTTTTACGAGCTGACAATGGCCAACGGCTATTTGCTCAAGAACATGCAGGATACCGAGGTTGTATTCGACATGTTCTTTCGCAAGATTCCGGACGGTGGCGGTTACGCGATAGCGGCCGGCCTGGAGCAGCTGATGCAATATATTGATAACCTGCAGTTCTCTGAGGCGGATATTGCATTTCTGCGCAGTAAGAACACCTTTTCCGAGGCGTTTTTGTCCTATCTGCGGGACTTTGAATTTGTCTGCGATCTGTGGGCCATTAAAGAAGGAACCCCCATTTTCCCCGGCGAACCGCTTATAGTGGGCAAGGGCCCGGCCATTCAGGCGCAGCTGGTCGAAACAATGGTGCTGCTGACCATCAATTTTCAGTCGCTGATTGCCACCAAATCCACCCGCATGAACCGTGTGGCGCAGGGAAGAGCCATTATGGAATTCGGTTCGCGCCGGGCGCAAAGCTATGACGCGGCCATGCTGGGCGCCAGAGCGGCCTATATCGGCGGGTGCACCTCCACGGCCTGTGTTATCGCCGACCAGTATTATAATATCCCCGCCGTCGGCACAATGGCGCACAGCTGGGTGCAGCTTTTCCCCGACGAATACGCCGCCTTTAAGGCCTATGCCGAAATTTACCCCGACAATTGCACGCTGCTTATTGATACCTACGATGTGCTGCATTCCGGCGTGCCCAATGCCATCCGCGCCTTTAACGAGGTGCTGCTGCCGTTGGGGCATCGCCCTCAGGGTGTTAGAATCGATTCGGGCGACATCGCCTATCTCTCAAAAAAGGTGCGTACCATGCTCGATAAGGCGGGCTTTGAGGACTGCAAGATCGTCGCCTCCAACTCGCTGGACGAATACATCATCCGCGACCTCATTTTGCAGGACGCTAAGGTCGACCTTTTTGGCGTGGGGGAGAATCTTATCACCGGCCGTTCCGAGCCGGTGTTCGGCGGCGTCTATAAGCTGGTTGCCGTGCAGGAGGGCGACAAGCTTGCGCCTCGCATCAAGATCAGCGAAAGCCCCGAAAAGGTCACCACACCGGGCTTTAAAAAGCTTTACCGCCTTTATGACCGCAAGAGCGGCAAGGCGTCGGCCGACTATATTACGCTGTTTGAAGAGGAGATTGATGACACCAAGCCGTTGACCATTTTTGACCCCAATGCCATCTGGAAAAAGAAAACGCTTGAAGATTTTGTGGCGGTCAGCCTGCTGGAGCCTATTTATGAAAAAGGCAGACGGCTGT
>JAEWYJ010000239.1 GCA_023395695.1 Bacillota bacterium
GCACCGTTACGCTTAACCAGGCAATGGGTGGCTTAAACCCGATGGCGGTTGAGATGGCTGCGCGCATGGGCGCTAAAATTGTTTGGTTCCCAACCGTGGATGCATGGAATGAATACGACTTTTTGAACCGCAATACCGAAGTGGCGCCGCCCTATGGCGCCGTTGCAGACAGTAAAACACTCAAGAGAGCGCGCATTAAAATTATAACGGAGCAAGGTCTTCTCGTGCCAGCCGTTTATGAAATTCTTGAGGTGATCCGGGCGCATCAGCTTGTACTGGCAACCGGACACATCTCTACGCAGGAGTCGCTGCTGTTGCTTGCGGAGGCGGCGGGCATGGGTATTAAAAAAATGGTTGTGACGCACAGCGATTATCCCGCCACGGCCATGCCGGTGGAGCAGCAGAAGATCTGCGTTGGCTACGGCGCATTCATTGAGCATAACTATTTGCAGATAGCAACGGGAGAATCTAATTGGGCGCTGGCCCTCGGGCAGATGCGGCAAATTGGCAGCGCACATACGTTGGTATGCAGCGACGGCGGCCAGACAACGTCAATTCCCCCCGACGAAGCGCTTGAAACCTACTGCAAAAAGTTGTTAGAGGGTGGATTTTCTGAAGCGCAAATCCGGCACATTTTTATTGAAAATCCTCGGCTGTTAATCAGCTGAACAAAGGCAGGTTATAATAATGGCACATATTGATCAAAATGCAGAGGCCTATTATGTGGGCTTAATGGGCTCGGTCGGTTACCGACAAAAAGATTTGCAAAAGCCGGTTATCGGCGTCGTCAACTCATGGAACGACGTTAATCCGGGGCATAAGCCCCTGCGGGATCTGGCGCAGTATGTCAAGGAGGGTATTTGGGCCGCCGGCGGCACGCCTGCCGAGTTTTGCGTGCCGGCCCCGTGCGACGGCATGGCACAGCTGCGCGGCATGCAGTATATTCTTCCTTCGCGCGACCTGATTGCCGCCTCAATTGAAGCAATGGTCGGTGCGCACCATTTTGACGGCCTTGTGTTTTTATGCGCCTGCGACAAAATTGTCCCCGCCATGCTGATGGCTGCGGCAAGCATTGATGTTCCCAGCATTTTTCTGACGCCGGGCTCGATGCTGCCGTACGAGGAAGGCGGCCACACCTTTGTCACGCCCGACTTAAAGGAGGCCATCGGCCAGTGGAAGGCCGGCGACATTGACGAGGATACCTTTGGCCGCTACCGCGAAAACATCTGTTACTCCTGCGGTACCTGCTCAATGTACGGCACTGCCAATACCATGGCTGTTTTTGCCGAGGCCGTCGGACTGTGCTTTTTTGATTCAGCCACGCTGCCGTTCTGTGCGGCTGCCAAATATAAGCAGGGACGCGATACGGGCGAGCAGATTGTCTCGCTTGTGCGCACAGGGCAAAACGCCCGTCGGTTTTTAACCCGCGCCGCGCTTGAAAACGGCATCCGCCACGTGTCGGCTACCGGTGGCTCAAGCAATTTTGCGCTGCATATTCTGGCTATTGCCAAGGCTGCGGATATTGCGCTGACCCTTCAGGAATTTGATGAAATTCAGGCGCAGGTGCCGGTCATCGCAAAATTCAAGCCCTCTGCGCCATATAATCTTATCGATTACGGAAGGGCGGGGGGCGTGCTGGGCACGCTTAAAATGATTGAACCGATGCTGCATACCGACGTGCCGACCGTTTCCGGTCAGACGCTGGGCGCGCATCTCGCTCAATACCGTAGAACCCTTGATCCGAAGGTTATTCACCCCATGAGCGATCCGCTGCACAGCGACGGATGCTTCACCGTGCTGTATGGTAATCTGGCGCCGCAGGGCGCTGTGGTAAAAAAAAGCGGGGTAGACCCCACCATGTATTACCACCGTGGCCCTGCCGTCGTGTTCGACTCTGAGGAGGAGGTTATGGACTGCCTGATGCATTCGAGCATCCGGCCCGGCTCGGTGCTTGTCATCCGCTACGAGGGGCCAAAGGGTGGGCCCGGCATGCGAGAGCTGTCTATTCCGGCCGCCATGCTTGTCGGCATGGGGCTGCACAAGTCGGTGGCGATGATTACCGACGGCCGGTTCTCAGGCGCTTCACGCGGCCCCTGCGTCGGGCATATTGCGCCGGAGGCGTGGGACGGCGGCCCTATTGCCTGTGTTAAAAACGGTGATATGATTACGATTGATCTGGAAAAACACCTGCTTGAGCTTGAAATCTCAGATGAAACGTTACAGCTGCGCCGGCAGCAGCTTGTCCGCCCTGAACGCCCCGCAGCCGGCATGCTTAAACGCTACCGCGACATGGTACGGGGCGCGGATCAGGGTGCGCTGTGGCTTTATTAACTGTTTATGCAAAATGCGCGGAGGAATTTTTCCTCCGCGCATTTCAGCTTGTTCAAAAGCCTGCGCTTGGTGCGTTTAGATATCGCTGCTTTTATAGCTATAATCAGAAAAACGCGCCGGAATTTTGATGCTGTAAGAGAACGATTTGGTATCGGCCCGTCAGCCGTGCCTTAAGCGCCGCGCGCCGCCTGAATGTTTGCGATGAACTGACGGGCGGTGGCGGTAATTTTAGCGTAGTCGCCGGTTTTGGCGCCCGCAGTCAGGGAGCCGCCAGCGCCCACGGCGACCGCGCCGGATTTAATCCATTCCGCAACGTTGGCAACATCAACGCCGCCGGTGGGCATCATCTTGGCATAGGGAATGGGCCCATGAATCGCCTTTAAAATCTTGGGGCCAAACAGATCTCCCGGGAAGATTTTAAGAATATCGCAACCGGCCTCCATTGCGGTGATAGCTTCTTTAAGGGTCATGCAGCCCGCCATATAGGGCAGGCGATAGCGGTTGCAGAGCTTGGCGGCGTCGGCGTCAAAGCAGGGGCTTACAACATACTGTGCGCCGGAGAGAATTGCAATGCGGGCGGTTTCGCTGTCCAGTACGGTGCCCGCGCCCAGCATAATCTGGTCGGGGGTGTAGGCCTTGGCCAGCGCCTCAATAACGCGGTGCGCGCCCGGCACCGTAAAGGTCAGCTCTATTGAAGCGCAGCCGCCCTCCAGGCAGGCCTCGGTAATGCGCTGCGCCTGGTCGGCCGTTTCGGCGCGAACCACGGCAACCAGTCCCTTGTCCTCAATGCGTTTGATAATGGTTTCTTTGTCCAGCATACTGTTTTCTCCTTTTTATTGTCATATTTTAATAAAGCGGGCGAAGCTTTGGGTAATTGCCGCTTTGTTTAGAAGCGGCTTAACAGCTCTACGATATTTACGTCGGCCTTTCCGAAGTCCGTCAGACGATATGGCTGTTTATTTTAAGGGTCAGATAAATAATCTCGTGTGCGTTTTTACTGTGCAGATCTAACAGCATAAGCAGCTCCTCAAGCTTGCCGGCCAAAACAGCCTCGTAAATGGCGCGATGCTCCAGCACGCCGCCGACCGTTTTTTCTCTGGGCTGCCGGTTGAACAGATAGGTGGCGTAGATGTGCGAATTAAGGCTGTCGAACACCTGCAGCGCCTTTCGGCTGCCGCCGCACATCAGGTACATGCGGTGGAACTGCTGGTCGAGCCGATAAACGGCCTGATGCTCCTCAAGTGAGCCATAGCTCTGCGCAAGACGCAGATGCTCGGTCAGATTTTCGTCAAACGCCTTTTGGAGCCGCACGTCGTTAGCAAGCACCGTTATAACCTTTGGCGCATAAAAACGCTCCATCATAATGCGGAATTCTAAAATTTCCTCAATTTCCGCCCAGGTGATGCGTTTGACCTTCATTCCCTTGCGCGGAATGCTCTCGACGACGCCCTCAACCATCAGTCGGTTCAGCGCCTGTTTGACCGGTGTATCGCTGATCTCGTAGCGTTCGGTCAGCAGCCGTACATTCAGCTTTTCACCCGGTGTCAGATCGCCTTTGGAGAGATCCTCCCGAATCCGCCGATAGGCGACGTCGACCAACGAGGCGGCGGTATCATTTTTAGAAATCATCGATTCACCTCGATAAATTTTCAAGTTTGTTTTTAAATATATAAAATTTTATATAATCTATTTTAAACTTAAATATCGTGTTCGTCAATTGAGTAATGCCCTTTAACACGGTTTTTATAGAGATACACAAAGCCGAAAAATGTGTTTTGTATACTTTGTAAGCGGTTTTTGCGCAAAATGCCGCGCCGCGATTTACGGAGCTTTTATACAGGCGCTATGGCCTGCTGCATATAGCTGCCATTTAAGCGCCGGGTATACGCTGCCAAGCTGTCCAAGTCGTTCTTTGGCGGCGTCCTTGCTTGTTTGCTATTGGAGGGCTAATGTGATACAATGCCGGGGGACACGGTTTGGAAGCGGCATTTGGGGCTTGTAACGCTGTCTCGGCGCTGCTTTTGGGTCAAGCGGTATTTTGCCTTGTCTGCCGCAAAAGCATTGCCAATGCGGCATTTTACTCATGGATACCGCTTTTTATAAAATGACGTTGGGGAATGATAAGTATGCAAATTTTTAACGGCCGCCCCGCAAGCGGCGAGGGACGCGCCAAGCGGGAGCTGGACACCTACGACCTGCTGGACAGCCTTGGTATTGCGTACGTGCGCACCGACCACGAGCCGGCCACCACCATGGCGGTCTGTAATATCATCGACGCTGCGCTCGACGTGCTCATTTGCAAAAATCTGTTTTTGTGCAATCGGCAGCAAACAGTCTTTTACCTTTTGATGATGCCCGGCGATAAGCCCTTTAAAACCAAAGATATCTCCTCTCAGCTTGGCGTGGCGCGTTTAAGCTTTGCAAACGAGGACTTTATGACACAGCTTTTGGGTGTGACGCCCGGCAGCGTCAGCATTATGGGGCTGATGAACGACACTGAAGGCCGGGTGCAGCTTTTGATTGACTCAGAGGTGCTCAAAGGCGAATATATCGGCTGCCACCCCTGCCAAAACACCAGCAGCATCAAGCTGAGAACGGCGGATATACTCGAAAAATTTTTGCCTGCCGTTTCGCACCGGCCGGTTATTGTGACGCTGTAAAAAAGCCGGTTCAGCCCCCGGGTTTATCGGCCAAGCGCCGTTGCAGGCAAACTTATACGGTGAAAAAATTCTCTGACGGCAGAGGCGCTCAAAAGCAAAAAAAGGAAGGCGACAGGCTCGCCTTCCTTTTTTTGCTTTTGAGTTAAAACTGATACCCCTCGGACATTTTATTGACGCCGACATAGATGTTGGAAATCTCATACCAGGTGGCAAAGTCGACCGAGCCGGTTTGGGGC
>JAEWYJ010000256.1 GCA_023395695.1 Bacillota bacterium
GCCCTGTTGCTTGAGCTGATTAATAATGTTGTAAATCTCCACCTTGGCGGCCACGTCGATGCCCCGGGTCGGTTCGTCGAAAATAACGACCCGGCTGTTGCGCACCAGCCATTTGCTGACCACAACCTTCTGCTGGTTACCGCCCGAAAGATTGGCAGCATCCACCTCAATGTCGGGGGTTTTGACGCCAAGGCTAGTGATGGCCCGTTCGCAAAGCGCATCTTCCTTTTGGCGGTTGATGACGCCCAGCCTGTCACAGATCAGATCCAGATTGGGTAACGCAATATTCTGCCGGATACTCAGCTTGGTACACAGCCCGTCTTTCTTTCGATCCTCCGGCGCCAGCACGACGCCCGCCCTGATAGCGTCCTCAGGGCAATTGATCTGAAGGCACTTTCCGTCCAGATAGATTTCACCGCTTGTCTTGGGGTCAATGCCAAAGATGGCGCGGGTGGTTTCGGTGCGGCCTGCACCCATCAGCCCGGCCAGGCCGACGACCTCGCCCTCGTGCAGCGAGAAGCTGATATCCCGCACCATACGTCCGGCATTCAGCTGCTTAACCGCAAAAATTTCCCGCCCCTTGGGGCAGTGCACACGGGGGAACTGCTCCTTTATTTCGCGCCCCACCATATGGGTGATAATTTCGTCAATAGTGGTGTCGGCGTAATTCATCGTTGTAATGTACTGGCCGTCGCGCATAATGGTTACACGGTCCACAATATGCTGTAATTCCTCCAGCCGGTGGGAGATGTACACAATGCCGCAGCCCTTTTCGCGCAGTGCGCGGATGATGCGGAACAGGTCGCCGATTTCTCTGGCGGTCAGCGCGGAGGTAGGCTCATCCATCACCAGTATTCTGGCATTGGTTGAAAGCGCCTTGGCAATCTCCACCATTTGCTGCCGCGACAGGGTCAGCTCTCCCAAAACCTGATGGGGTGGAATGTCTATTTTCAGCTCGTTTAAAATGCGCGCGGCCTCGGCTTCCATCTGTGCATTGTCCAGCAGGCCGCCGCGGGTCAGCTCGCGCCCGAGAAAAATATTTTCCGCCACCGAAAGATGGCCGCACATGTTAAGCTCCTGATGAATGATGGCTACACCCGCAGCCTGCGCCTGCCGGGGGGTCAGATCGCCATAGGCTTTGTCAAAAATGCTCATTTCGCCCGCGTCGCGGGTATAAACGCCGCTGAGTATTTTCATCAGGGTCGATTTTCCTGCGCCGTTTTCGCCCAGCAGCGCCATGACCTCTCCCGACCGCAGCTCAAAATTGACCTGATCCAGCGCCTTTACACCCGGAAAGCTCTTGCAGATTCCCCTCATGGAGACGATAATTTCGTTCATGCGCTCACTCCCCGTTTTTGATGCCTTAACTCTTAATTCAGTATAGCGCATTTTTTTGTGAATTTTAAGGGGATATTTTTTTGTTTTGGGTGGATTTTTTATTTAATTTAACTACGGAGCTTGTGCTTTAATGCGGTTTTCATTATAATGATGCCAAATGGCGGATTCTGGCGCTTTGGGTAGCCGCCGCTCAAATGTCCAAAGAAAATGGCCGCATCTGGGAAAGGGGCATTGCAGAATGAAACAGTTCGGTGTGGAAATTTGCACTTATGGGGGGCGCGGTTTTTCTCCCCTGATTTTCTTTAACGGCTGGCGGGTGGCTGTTTTAAACCATCAGGCCGCGCAGGAGAGGGGAAACGTCCCCTTTCTGGAGCGTCACCATGAGACCGACGAAGTTTTTGTGCTGCTGCAAGGCCCCGCTACGCTGCTGCTGGGGGGCTGTGGGGAGACGCCGGCAGCGATAGAGGCGCTTGCTTTGACGCCCGGCCGCGTGTATAACGTGCCGCGCAATTTATGGCATGCGGTGCTGACCGAGCCGCAATCCAAGCTTTTAATTGTTGAAAACGCGGACACCGGCGAGGAAAATTCGTCGTATTATCCCTTGGCGGACGGGTACGCCTGATTAGGGGTTGGTATGACTATAAAGCGTATTATCCAAAACGCCCCCGGTCACAGCACGTGTGACCGGGGGCGTTTTGGATAATTTCATAAATATAGTTGACAAACTTAAAAACGTACGGCTTTGGCGGCCTGTTTTCCGCGCCGCTGCGTTATCCTCCTTGGCGGGCGCCAGCCCGCCTGCGTCGTCTGCCTTGTGGCACACAAAATAGCCTCTCCAATTCAGTACCGCTTTTCAAGCTGGTTGACTATAAAGCCGGTGACGGTGAAAACCGGCTATCCGACGGGAATGACGCAACGGTAGTCGAGCTGATCGACCTCGACGTGCCGGATACGAACCTGTACCGAAAAAGCGCGGTGCAGATTTTCTTCATTAATGACCGCGTCGCTGCTGCCGTAGGCGCAGGTGCCGTCGCGGTTGAGAATAAGTGCCTCGTCGGCAATTTGCAGCGCGTGGTCGGGGTAATGGGTATTGACCACGACCGAAATACCCCGCTCACGCGAGAGGCTTTTGATGCAGTTGAGAACCGTCAATTGATTTTTAAAATCCAGATTGGATTCCGGCTCATCCAGCACCAGCAGGCTGGGGTTGCCGGTCAGTGCGCGGGCAATCAGCACCATCTGCAGCTCGCCGCCGCTCATTTCGCTGCATCTTTTGTCCTGGAGATGCAAAATACCGACCGAAGCCATGCAGGAAAGCGCCATCTCATGGTCTTTAGCGCCGGGCTGCTCAAACAGGCCCAGATAGGCCGAGCGGCCAAGCGTCACCATCTCTCTGGCGGTGTAGGAAAACACCGAGCCTTTGGCCTGTGGCACATAAGCGATCTGCTGCCACAGCCTGCGGCTGGGTATCTGGTGAAGCGCAACGCCGTCGAGCAGCGTTTGACCGCTTTCCCACCTGAGCAGACCCATCATGCAGCGCAGCAGTGTGGTTTTGCCGACGCCGTTCGGGCCTAATATGCTTAATACCTGGCCGCTTTCAACACGTAGGCAGATATTTTGCAGAATCCGCTGTCCGGTGTGCGGGTAGCAAAAGCAGCCGTTTAAAACCTCAAATATCATAGCTGCGTTCCTCCTGTCTTTCTCAGCAGCAGAATAAAAAACGGCGCGCCGATTACCGCTGTGAGAATGGATATGGGAATTTCTGCCGCGGTGGCGCTTCTGGCCAGTGTGTCGATGATCACCATAAAAATAGCGCCAAGGCTGATGCTGACCGGTACCACTACTTTGTTGTTGCTGCCATACATCATTCTGGCAATGTGGGGCACCAGCAGGCCCACCCAGCCGACCTGCCCGCACATCGACACGCAGGAGGCTGTCACAAAGGTGGATGCCAGCATAATCATACTGCGGACCAGCTTGACGTTGATACCCAACGCGCGTGCCTCGTCGCTGCTCAGCGCCATAATGTTAAGACGCCAGCGCAGGAAGAATATCGTGAGCGTTCCTGCCGTTATAAAGGGCAAACCCAGCACCAGACGCGAATAGCTGACGCCGGTCAGGCTGCCCATCAGCCAGTAGGTGATGCTGGGCAGAACATCGTTGGGGTCGGCGGTAAATTTGACCAGCGATACAAGCGCCTGAAAGAGCGAAGATACCACTATGCCGCTGAGTACCACCATAATGACGCTGCTCTTTTCGCGGTGCCGGCTGATAAAATGCGTCAGTATAATGGCGCACACGCCAAACGCCAGCGCGCAAAGCTGAACCGAGATGAGATTCATCCCGAACATCAGCGCCAGCGCCGCGCCGAACGAGGCGCCGCTTGCAACGCCCAGGGTATCGGGTGTTGCAAGCGGATTGGTAAACAGCCCCTGAAACGCCGCGCCGGAAACCGCCAGCCCTGCCCCGATGAACGCGGCAAGCATAATGCGCGGCAGCCGGACATTAAACAGTATGGAGACCTGTGTGGCGTCCATCAACTCAACCGTACCGTTGAGGGGCGAAAGCATCACCCGGATCGTATCCGGCAAATTGATGTAATACCGCCCTATGCCAAGGCAGACAACCGCGACCCCAAGGGGCAGCAGCGCCAGCACTATTTTAGAAAAAGCGCCATACCTGATCCTGCTCATTTTTTCAGTCCGGACGCATCGCTGCTGGGGTTGAATATTTGCTGCACTTCTTCATCGTTCAGGTCATAGTTGTAAAAACGCTTATAATACGTCTTAATTTCCTGCGTCATATCCATGTCCTTAAAAAGCTCGGGCTGGTTTTTGGTAGCGAGCCACTGCATGGCCAGCGGTGTATCAGACGCGGGCGGGAACCAGCGGTACATGCCAAGCGGGAATTTATAAACCTTATTCTCTTTAACCGCCTTTACAACGCTCCAGTCAAAGCCGTCAATTGTGTTCTGGTAGAGATCCTCCGGCTGATAGGGCGAAAAATTGGTGATGTAAATGATATCCGGATTCCACTGGTAAACCTGCTCCATGTTGATTTCGGCCATGCCCTTAAGGTCGCTGGCAACGTTGACGGCGCCGGTGGTTTCCAGCCAATACTGGCCAAAAAAGTTGCTGCCGGAGGTTTTAATGCTGCCGTTGTCATAGCGGAAAAGAATCAGAACATTGGGCTTTTTAAGCGTATCGCCCGCTGCCTGCAGAACCTTTGTCACCTCGTCCCGAACCTCGTAGCCGTAGTCTGCGATGGACTTGGCGGTTTCCTGCTGGCCAAACACCTCGCCAAACAACGAAATCCAGTTATCAAAGGTCGCCACTGTGTCAAACTTAAATTTGCTGGTGCTGAAAGCAATTGCGGGGATGCCGGCTTTTTTCAGCGCTTCATAGTCCGCGGTTTTGTCGGCGGAATAAAGCACGACATCGGGCTTAAGTTTCAACAGCTCTTCGATATTCAGGTTGCCGTCCTTGATAAAACCGGTATCCGCCTCTAAAACCTCCGGATACAGCTTGGGCAGCATGGAGTTTTTGGCCGCGGCCATGGACGAGGGGTCCATGCCGACAATCTTCTCGGCCGCACCGTCAAACAGGCAAAAGACTGAAGGCAGCGGCAGTATGGACGATATGACCACACGGTTAATCTCGGCTGGAATGACAACCTCGTTGCCGGCATGGTCGACGATGGTTCTCGTCGCAGCGGCGGCCGGTTGGGCGGCAGGAGCCGTTTCCGGGGTCTCTGAGACGGACGCTGCTTCCTGAACGGATGCCGCGGCAGAGGACGGCGCAGCTGAGGCTGGTACGGCGTCGGCGGGCTTTTCGGAAGCGGCGGCGCAGCCGCCTAAAGCGGTGAGCAGCAAGGCGCCGCACAACAGGAGGGCGGAGAGTTTTTTGCCGGATTTGAACATTTTATACCTGCTTTCTCTTGCGGGCGTATCTTTAAGCGTCAATACCGTCCGTATGGCGGATCAGCGCTTAAAGAAGCCCTGATTTTTTGTATTATAATAACGCCTTTCAGCGGTTATTAACGTCAGATGGCTGCGGCGGCTTGTATTAAACCGCCAAGGTGCCTGTTAAGGCTGCCGCCCACGCAGTCCAGCGGAGGGCATCCTGCCATTTTGCTTGATACGCAATAGACAGGGCTGTCTATAAATGTCAATTGCGTGCCCGGCTTTATCAAAAGGCGAAACATCGGGTCTCCGATAACGGTGCGGTATGCGCCGCTGTTTATCGCCGCGCCAATGGCCTGCTCGTCACAGAGATTCAGCATACCGGCCGGCGTATAGCCCGCTTCTGTGCCAAAGAGACAGCCGCAGTCGGCAAAAATGCCAAACGCCTGCGCCAGCTCTGTTTGCAGCGCCTTGCAGATAACCGCATCACCTAAAAGCAGCGTGTCGGCTTTGCTGTGGGGGGCCTCCGGATAAGCCGACCGGCCGGTCTCAATGCAGCTTTGTATTGCCGCCAGCCAGCTTTTTTGTCCCAGTGCGCCCAGCGGTGCGCCAACCAGATAGGGAATGCCGTGCTTTTGTTCAAAATAGCGTGCGGGCGCAATACCCGACTGCGAAACCACCAGATTGACCGAGGCCTGCGCGGCATTTTGAATGTCCGACAGCGTCAGCCCGTCGCAGAAGCTTGCGATAAGCTCAAAGCCGTTGCCGGCCAGTACTTTTTTAAGTGCGGCGGCGGAACGGCCGTCGTAATCCAGCGGCGTAAGCCCCAAAAGGTTGACACCGCACGGCTTTTTTTGCGTCTGCAATTTGGTAAAGCGCTCCGCCAGTGCTATGCAGACCTGCGCTATGCCGTCGGAATAATATTTGGTACCGGTTGTATCAAAGCCAAAGCAGGGGATGCCGGTTCGCTGCTCAAGGTCGGCGGCGATGCCCTTTAGGTCGGTGCCAATTACCATAGGCACCGGGCTGCCGACCAGCGCGATCAGATCGGGCTTTAAGCTCTCAGCCGCCCGGAGGGTTTTTTGTATCATTTTTTCATCGTCGCCCAGCACGGCGTCAATTTCGCGCAGGCCGGAGCAGAAAACAGCGGCGCGTGAGCCATACCAGCGCGGCTCGTCGTAACCGGTATAATTGCCGGTGCAGCCCGAGGCGTCGTGCAGAACCACAACGCAATTTAAATCGAAAAGCGCGGAGCACACCCCGGAATAATCGGGGGAAAAGGGCGGGAGCTTGACACATAGCTTGCTCAATTTATTTACACCACCAGTCCATAAGCATCAATCATCTTGTGCAGGTCGGCTTGCGTGTGCATAGCGTTTTCCATCAGCCTCATAAGGGTTTTTACACCGTGGTAGCCGAACATGCCTTCGTCCGCCACAAGGTTGAGGACATAGCGCGAACCGGAAATATAGGCTGCGTTAAAGCCGACGGCCAGGCTATTCTCCAGCCTTTTATCATATTTTACAATGTCGTAGTGCTGTGCCTGTAAAATTTCCAGTTGCGGCATATTGGCGCTTGCCCACTCAAACGCTTCGCGGTCGGATGGAATAATCTCCTCGGCAAAGACGCGCACGACGTTAAAGCCGTATTTGTGCAGCGCCCTTGCAAGGCTGAACGGCCTGACGGCAGCAGAGGAATCCAAAATAATCGGGAAATCGCCAATGCGCTGTATGGCCGAGGCAATTGCCGCTTGAGCTTGGGTCATGTCGGCTGAAAAATCATAAACGGCAGACGGGTTAGGATTGACAAACTCCCGGATGGCGCTATACTGCTCTGCGATCACATCAAGATCGTAGCTGACGGGGAAAAAGCCGAACGGTGTACCGCAGCGCTGCTGCATATCCTGCGCCGCACGCAGTCCCATTGGCATCAGCACCATGTTTTTGGCGCTGCGCGCCATCTCCTGCCATGCGTCAAAGCGCCGGTAAGCGCTGATGTGGCGCAGCTGCTGGCCACCCTCCAGACACAACATTTTGTGCAGCTCGCACGCGGGGTCGACCGCCACGAGATTCCCCAGCGTGTTTACGGCGTTGTCCTGTCCGCTTTGCGGTGCAAGCAGGCTGTACATACGCCGCTGTATGCCCACCGGCGGCGGCTCCTTGGAGCCGAGTGTAATCGGGTTCATATGCGCTATTCTGAACTGTATATCGGTGTGACGCAGGCCGAGCGCCTCCTGCACCGCGTCGCAGTCGGTGCCGATCAGGTCATCTAAGCAGCTGACAATAACAAAGATGGCACGCGGGCGCACGTCAAGCTGTTCAAGAAGTGCATCCACAGCCTCAAGTATGAGATTATCGTAGCCGTTGATAATGTCGCTCTGGTCTATGTAGCAGTACGAGACGCGATCTTTTAGCCCTTGCTGCACCGCCCCCAGCGCGCCGTGCCTGCCGCAGGCAAAGGGACAGACAAAGAGCTGGTAGCTTTCAGGCGTAAGCATGCCCATGCGTACAACGCCCCAGCCGCCGTGCGCGGGCGTTGCATAGTGCAGCGTTGATGGGAAGGCGTTGCAGTTACACATGACGGCACACCTCCATCAGCTTTGCGGCCAAGTCCATATACTCCTGCGTCATTTCGCATTGGGGAAAGGCCTCGACAACGGTTTTGCCTTCGTTTTCCGCCTGCTGCACATACGGGCTGCGGGGTACAACCTTTATAATTTGCGTCTGCATTTCGTCGGCGGCCTTTTGCACCAGCTCCAGCTCATTTTCGATGTTTCGGGAATTTAGAATAATGCCTGAAAATTTGGCGTACCCGCGGTTGCCAAAGTTGCTGATGGCATGCGAAATGTTTGTGGCCGCGTAAAGCGACATCATTTCGCCGGAGGTGACAATAAACACACGGTCGGCATAGCCGCCGCGTATCGGCATGGCAAAGCCGCCGCACACCACGTCGCCCAGCACGTCGTAAAAAACAATATCGGGTTTGAATACCCCGTAGGCGTCGAGCGCCTCAAGCTTATCGAAGGCGGTGATAATGCCGCGCCCGGCGCAGCCTATGCCCGGGGTGGGGCCGCCCGATTCCACGCATACCGTTCCGGCAAAGCCCTCAAAGGCGATATCCGTGAGACGCAGGCCGTCACCCTTCTCCTTAATTTGGTCCAGTACGGTGGGGATTCTGCGGCCACCCACCAGGTTTTTGGTGGAGTCCGCTTTGGGGTCGCATCCATTTTGCATAACGCGATACCCCTGTGCGGCAAGCGCGGCCGAAAGATTGGAGGTTGTTGTGGATTTTCCTATTCCGCCCTTGCCATAGATTGCAACTTTAATCAAACTTGTCACTTCCAGTTCTTAAAATAATTGAACGCTTTTAAAAGGAGGAAAAAAGCCTGACAGGCGTTTATTGCCGGTACAGTGCCTGTGTCAGCTTGTCTTTATCTCTTATCACAATTTTTGAGCCTTCAACGGCGATTATCCCCCGGCTTTGAAAATACGCCAGCTCCCTGAACAGCGCGGCCCGGCTAATTCCCATCATTTTAGAGAACTGCTCCTTGGAGCAGGGGAGCCTGATGGTATTGTTGGGCATGTCGCAGGTAAACAGGTACTGTATAAATTTTTGCCGGCAGGACTGAATGCTTAAAATCTCAATGCGTTTCATCAGGGTTTGTATTTTTACGCTGCAAAGCGTTCCATAACGCTCTAACAGCAACGGAGAGCGGGACATCAAACCTAAAAAGGTCTCTTTTGGCACATAAACCACGGTGGCATTTTTGCTGCACTTTAAAAACGCCTCTATCTGATTTTGCAGAAAAAGGCTGCAAACGCCAAACACCTCGCCTGAGCCGATGGTGTTTATATTAATTTCGCTCCCGTCGCAGGCAATGCTGTATACCTCCAGTGCGCCGGTGGCAATAACGCCAATGCACTGGCTGTTATTTATAAAGCGGGCTACCTGCTCCCCTTTTTTATAGCGCTTTGAAGACAGATCGGTCAGCTCAGATGAGGCAAGCCCCTGAAACAGCTTTGTTTTGAGCACGATTTCTCTCATTATCTGCAATTGCAATTCGGACACCTCGTATAGGTTAGTTTTAACTAACTAAAAGATATATTAACACACCAAAGCGGTAGAAGCAACCACTTTATTTTTGCAATCCGTTTCACCTGATACGGTTTTTAAAAGGTATGTTATGATAAAATATTAAAATTACGCGGAAAATAACAGAACGATCGGTCTTGAAAATAAGTGAAAAAAAGCTTGTAGTATTCGCAAACATCGCTATACTGAACATAACGGCGCCGTAAATAAAACGAACAGGAGCTTTATTTATGGAAAATTTAACAGTAAAACCGGTCGGGATCATCCGGGCGGATGCCGATGGCATGCGCATTGAGCTTGATAAGGCTTATATTCCGGCCATGCGCAATATGGCGGG
>JAEWYJ010000022.1 GCA_023395695.1 Bacillota bacterium
GGTCCACGCCAGCACAAGGATAATATCGGCCGGAACCATGGATTTAATGCCCTCGGTAATGCCGGCCATAAATTCACGGGCGGACATAAGCTTACGCGGAACAAACTGTACAAACGCCCAGACCAGCGCCACAAACGACCCCAAAACCAGTGCCGGGCCGGAGGAGCAGTTGCCAAAGGCCTCGGCCAGCGTCATGCCGCCGGCAAAGTAACCGCCATTTTCAAGCATGGCAAGCGCCGAAACAATGATGAGCACGACGACAGGGAGAATCAGATCCCAGATGGTGCCCTTATCCGAAATTTTGCTGCCGTCGCCCAGCGAGACGTCAACTGCACCCAGATTGCCCTTCATCGCCCGGGCCTCAGCTCTGGCCATGGGGCCAAAGTCAAGGTTGGTGAGAGACAGCGTAACCAGCATGGCGATAGACAAGAGGGCGTAAAGATTGAACGGAACGGTCGCAACCATTGCGTGGATGCCGCTGTCAAACATGTGGCTGTCCTCGGGCAGCGAGGAGATGACGGCGGCGCCCCAGCTGGAAATGGGCGCGATAATGCAGATGGGCGCTGCAGTGGCATCAATAATGTAGGCCAGCTTTGCGCGCGAGATTTTAAAACGGTCTGTAACCGGCTTCATGACGGTGCCCACCGTCAGGCAGTTGCAATAGTCGTCGATAAAGATAAGCGCGCCAAGGCCGCCGGTGGCAAGCAGCGCGCTGCTTTTGTTCTTGAGCTTTTTGTTCATCAGCGCACCGTAGGAACGCGACCCTCCCGCCAGGGTAATTAACGAGACCAGCGCGCCGACCAATGCGAGGAACAGGATAATATCCAGATCGAAGCGGCTGCCCATCAGCGTAAAGGTATTTTTAAGCGTATCCACTACCAGGTTGCCGCCTGTGGCAACGGTATAGATCAGCGTGCCTGAAAGCACGCCGATCATCAGCGAGGAGAGAACCTCCTTTGTGATGAGCGCAAGCCCAATTGCAATAACGGGCGGGAGAATTGATAGCCAACCTACCGAAACAGCTTCCATAATATGTCCTTCCTTTTTGTGTTACTTTGCTGTACCACTGGCGTAAATAAATCAGCGCGGCATACCAATGGGTATGCCGCGCTGCAAAAAGAGGGAAAATACCCCCCGTTTGACAAATGATAGCGCTTCACACCTGTGACAGTGCGTCGCATGTTTTGCGACGCCCCAGCAAAAAAGCCCGGCAATGCTTTTTTGCTTCGGCGGTGGTTCCTTTCTCCCGACGGCCTGCCAGCCATTGTGTAACGGGATAGTTTTAAACACCGCACCTCTACCATTATTCATAAATGGATCATGTAAAATAATATATTTGTTTAAAAATAGCATGCTTCGGGCCCCGGTGTCAATAGGCATTTTATACAATATACCGGACGTCGCTGTTCTATAATGCAATAGAGCGGCCTGATTAAAAAAGCGTACGGCCTTGTCGGTATAGTCATGCATTAGAAAACGAGACAGGCTTGGGGAAACGGTTTTGTGCCCGGCAGCGCAAAACAATGCAGCGCGTCATTTGAAGCGAATCGGCTATCATTACGAAAAGCGTGAGCGGAAAATTTTCCGCTCACGCTTTGGCTCACAAGGATAGGATAGATGCGGTGCGCTCACACAGTCGGCTAAAGCGGGTCTGGTCCAGCCCCTCGTCGTAAAGCAGCTCCAGCCCGGCGTGCGCCTTTTGCGCGCTTTGCAGCAGGCTGTGCGCTTGCTGGAACATCTGCCTTGCGGCTTTGCGGTTAAAGGCAATGCGGTTTTTGTAGGCCGCAAGCGCCCTTTTGTCGGTAAAGCGCCGCGCATTAATAATACGCTGCGGCTCGCATCCCACCATCAGCCGCTCGTTGGTGGTCAAAAACGCCAGTGACAGCTCTGGGAGAATTAATTGCTCCAGCCGCTCAAACGGCGCCAGCGGGCTGTAGCCGCAGACAACATGGCAATTGCAGTCTAAGGCGCGTTTGTGCAGCGCCCCCAGCAGCAGGCCGGACGATGGGCCGTACTCATCCTCCAGCAGAATGACGGTCTTGACAAAATCCATCGCCGAAAGCTCCGGCAGTAGCCGGTAGCCGTCAGAAAAAATGCGAACCTCTTCAACCGCTTTATCCCCTTTAAAGACCTGGGCGGCGATGCGGTCGGCCTGACGCTCTATTTTTTCAAGGTCGGTTGCCTCAAGCGCAATGCGATAATTGTCGTTGCAGAGCGCGTCTGCCGCACACAGGTAACGGCGGGACTGTTCGCGCAGGCTTTCTTCCTTATCGGGCAGCGCAACGATGTCTGCTTTATTTTGGCGCAGCTTTTCGACGTCGAAGCAGTCGTCCAGACACAGCAGCGACTCTGCCGCGCCGGGGTATTTGGGTTCGATGATATGCGGCCGGGCGCTGTCTATAATGACGGCGTCGGCCCAATAGGCGGCCTCAGGCTGGTTTACAGAATCTACCGAAGCTGCAAGGTGGACGCAGTGCCCAGCCGCGCCGGCCGCTTTGGCCGCATAGCTTATCAGCTCGGCCCGTCTTTTCCGCGTTCCGCCCTTGAGCAGCAGAATGCGGGAAAATCTTTCGGCATCACAAAGCAAATTTAACCGTGAAACAAATCCCAGCGGCGTATTGGCGCTCAGATAAAAGCGCGTCAGATGTGTTTTTATCACTAAAAGACCCCCTCACAGCTATCTTTTACATGGTATTCTGGCGGCAAAACAATTGATACTAAATCGCCGAAAAATCCACATAAACGCTTTTGAGAAAGCGCTTTTGTTAAAAAAGCAGGGCTTATATTAAAGTTTTAAGCCGCGGATAGGCCTGCAGGGCGTTTTGATAGAACACCCGCTCCCATTCGCTTTGCGGCACAAACGATTGAACCAGCGCAATATAGGCATGCAAATTTACCAGCGGCCAGTCTGAGCCGTAAAGCACGTGGTCCCAGCGGTCAAGGTAATGCAGCCAGCACTCAAGCTGCTCCACGTACGCTTTATACCGGCTGCGAAATGCATCTGAGTCGGGAATGCCGACCGCAAGGCCCGAAAGCTCTACATAGACATTCGGGTTTTTCTTGGCGACCTCGGCGGCGTCGAGCATCCACGGGTTGCCAAAATGGCAAAGCACCAGACGCAGCTGCGGGTAACGCACCGCCACCTCGTCCACTGTAAGCGGGTGAGAAAATTTTAACCGGCCGGCCGGGTTGGCGGTGTCTCCGGTATGAAACGCCACCGTTAAATCGTGCGCAGCCGCCAGCTCGTATACCGGGTGGTACAGGCTGTCATCGGCGTAAAACGGGCGGTATCCGAGATAGATTTTAAAGCCGACGCAGCTTGGGCAGGCAATGGCCTCGCGGTAGGCGGTAAGCGTTCGTTCAAGCTTATCCTGCCGCAGCCCTTCGGGGTCAACGCCGATGCAAAAGCCAACCGAGGGCGGATATTGGTAAGACTGCATATCTGCGGGGCCGTTCAGGTCGAACAGTCCGGGGCGGCAGGGGTCGTCCTGTGGCAGTCCGGTGCCCATGACCACGCAGGCAGCAATCTGCTCCTGCCCAAAGCAATCCATCAGGTGAGAAAAATTGTTTTTATGGCCGCTGGCACGGCAAAGGGCATCAAAGCCCTCGTTTTTTTTCATATGTAAATGTGCGTCTATTATTTTCATGCCTTGCGCCTCCGTAAACTGATTGTGCTGTGCGGCTATGCGTCGAACAGACGCACAGCGGAATGATAGATTATTATAGAATAGCACGCCCGCGCAAAAAATAAAATAGCCCTGACCGGCTTTACAGCAAAATACATTTAGAGTAATATAGTGCTATTATGCTGGAAAAGGACTGTGCTCAGATGTCAAAATGTTATTCGCTGTGCGTCCGGCTGCGCGGAATGGTTATTTTCCGCCGGCTTTTGGAGGATGCGGTGCTTTCAAACCTGGTGCGGCTGCTTGAGGCGGCGTGTGCCCACGACGGCATTTCGTATTATGCGGCTTTTGCGGCGGCGCTGTATGAAAAGAGCGACAATCTGTCCGATTATCTGCTGGATTTGGTGCTGCGGGACGAAAATATCTATATGCATAAGGCTGCCGGGCAGGAGCCGGTCTCCCCGCTGCTCAGGGAATGCCTGGAGCAGGAGCTTAGGCTGCTTGAGGAGGTGAGCCGGATTTCGCCCCCAATGCTGCGCGAGGCGCTTGCCTATGACGGCTTTTTGCCTGCCTACAATTGCAGCACGCACGATTTCCGGGCGGCGTATGCCGAACGGTTAACGCGGATAGCCTGCTATGGCTATGGCGTTTTTACAGATCATCACGCGTTTGTGCTTGAGCACCATACGTTGGTTCCGGTGCGGCATCCGGACCCGATCACGCTTGACCGCCTGCCCGGTTACCAGCGTGAGCGGGGCTTGGTTCTCAACAATACGCTGGCGCTTATTGAGGGGCGACCGGCCGCCAATGTGCTGCTTTACGGCGACAGCGGCACCGGTAAATCTTCAACTGTCAAGGCTGTTGTTAACGAATATGCGCACCGTGGGCTCAGGCTTATTGAGTTGAAAAAGAACCAGCTTACCGAGCTGCCCGCACTGCTTGACCGGCTCTCATCCAACCCGCTGCGCTTTATTTTGTTTATTGACGATCTTTCTTTTACGAAGGACGACGACAATTTCGCGGCGCTCAAAGCAATTTTAGAAGGGTCTATCTCCTATAAAAACGACAATGTGGCGGTTTATGCCACCAGTAACCGTCGCCATCTGGTCAAGGAAAGCTTTTCTGACCGTGAAGGAGACGAAATACACCTGGGCGATACCATTGCCGAGCTGACCTCGCTTTCCGACCGATTTGGCCTAACCGTCACCTTTGAGCGGCCCGGCAAGCGGCAATATCTCGATATTGTGCTGCGGCTGGCACAGCTCAATAATATTGAACTGTCAGAGGAGGCGCTGATTGCGGCCGCCGAGACCTACGCATTGCGCCGGGCGGGACGCTCGCCGCGCGTGGCTAAGCAATTTATAGAATCGCTTTTGGCCAACCCGGTCTGAGCCGGGCGGGCGCCGATAAACCGCTCAGCACAAAAACGCGCCGCAGTCGGCGCGTTTTTGACGGTTGAATAAAATACGCAGCGGCGGATATTTGCGGACGGCAATTGCAGGTTTGGATAAATTTAAGAATGTTTCCCAATAATTTACATGTAAAAAAACATTCTGACACAAATGGCGCTCATAATAAAGCCGGTAAGATCGGCAATAACCGACGCCGATACGGTGTGGCGTATGCGACGGATTGAAGTGGCGCCATAGTAAACGGCAATGGTGTAAAAGGTTGTTTCGGTTGAGCCTTCCATGACGCTGGCGATGCGGCCGATCAGGCTGTCGGGCCCGAAGCGGGCCAGCAGGTCGTTAAAGATGACCATGGCACCGCTGCCGGAAATAGGGCGCAGCAGCGCCAGCGGCACCACCTCGGCCGGAATGCCGACCAGCTTGGTAAAAGGCGCCAGTGAGTGGGTCAAAAGATCAAGCGCGCCCGAGGCTTTAAAAACCCCGACTGCCGTTATCAGCGCCACCAGCGCCGGAATGATTCTGAAGGCTACCCCGATGCCGCTGCGTGCACCGTTTAAAAACGAATCGAAGACATTGATGCCGCTGATCCAGCCCCATAGAATAATCAGACCGACGACGACCGGAATTGCCCAGCTGCTCAGCGCCGTCATGAGCGCTTTCTCCTGTCGGAACGCAGCTTGGCGGCCACAATGCCCGACAGCACCGAGACGGTGGACGCCACCCAGACGGCGGGCAGAATATCCAGCGGCGTTTTGCTGCCCGCCGCCGAGCGCAGCATGGCGGTGGTGGTAGGCAGCAGCTGCAGCGACGCCGTGTTCATCGCCACAAAGAGCACCATGTTGTCGGTGGCCGTGCCGTTGGCGTGCTCTTCTTCCTCCATGGCTTTCATGGCGGTAATGCCCAGCGGCGTAGCGGCGTTTCCGAGTCCGAGCAGGTTTGCCACCAGATTCATTGAAATGGCGCGCATCGCCTTGCCCTGAGGGCGCAGGCCCTTAAACAGCCGGCAGGTTACGGGCGCGGCCAGGCGTGCCAACGCACCGGTCAGCTTGGATTCCTCCGCAATGCGCATAATGCCGCCCCAGAGGCAAAAATTCCCTGCAAGCGACAATATCAGCTCAATAGCGCGCCCGCTTTCCTTAAGCAAAGCGTCCGACACCTGCGGCATTCTGCCGGTAAGCGCGCCAAAAACAATTCCGCCCAGCAGCATGGCGCAAAAAATAACAGTCATCATATGCGTCACCCCTATGCAATAAGGGTATGAGCGACACGGAATTTTGAGCACCAAATTCAAATATAAATAATAAGAATTATTTTGATTTTTTTACAAAAATTTACAATATTTGCCTTTACATTAACCTACCGATGCGGTATAATAGCTGCGATATGACAAATAGGGAGAATAAAGTAAGTAAGGTAACCTTTTGCCCTGTTTTTTATCATGAAAGAGAAGGAGTGGAACTATGAAAGCAACGGGAATTGTAAGAAAGATTGACGATTTGGGAAGGATTGTGTTGCCGATTGAGCTGAGGAGGACGCTGGGAATTTCTGAGAGGGACTCTCTCGAAATTTATGTGGATCACAACAACATTCTACTTAAAAAGTATGAGCCGGCCTGCATTTTCTGCGGCAGCGCCGACAACATTACGGTCTACAAGGAAAAGAATGTATGTGAGCATTGCCTCAACGAGCTTAAGACCAGCGATTAATCGTTCCCTGCAATGCGCAAAGGACGGGAATTAACCTTTTGCGTTCTTTGGAGTTGGATTCAGCTTGGAATACTCATGGCCGACGTTTTAGTTTTGCATTCTGCCGGGATATCGCAAAACTTAACGTCCGGCACATAAAACGGCTGCGTTTTAAACGCGGCCGTTTTATGTTTGAGAAAGCAATTCGGCAGTGGGTACAGTCCTTGCAGTCAATTCTATCTCCGCTTCTGAATGGCCTGACTATAGAACGTCGGGCGTCTTTGCCATATGGAGCAGGGCGTCGCCGGTCAGACGGTATACCGACCAGCCGTGCATCGGGCGGGCGTCAAGCGAGAGATAAAAATCAATGCTCGGCTTGTTCCAGTCCAGACAGAACCACTCCAGCCGCCCGCAGCCACGCGCGACGGCCAGCCTGGCCAGCTCCCGTAAGATTGCTTTGCCATAGCCCTTGCCGCGATAAGCCTCTTTAATATAGAGATCCTCCAGATAAAGGCCCGCGCGGCCCAGAAATGTGGAAAAGTTATAAAAGAACAATGCGAAGCCGACGGTATCCTCACCAGCCTCGGCAAAAATAACCTCAGCCTTTTTGTTTTTAAACAGCCATTCATGCAGCAGCGCCTCGGTGGCCGTTACCTCTTCGCTCAGCTTTTCGTACTCGGCCAGCAGCTTGATAAACGCTAAAATCTGTGGAACATCGGCGGGGGTTGCGGGCCTGAAGGTTATGGGGGTTTGCATGGCAGCGCTCCTTTAACGAATGGTATATGCCGCTTTATTCAGCGTGTTTTTTATCTTCGTCGTCACAATGCGAGGCGCAATGTGAGCAATCGCCGTGGCAGCCGCCCCGCATAATGGGGTCTTTATTTTTTGAAATCAGCGCAAAGATAAACAGTCCGCAGAGTGCGGCAGCCATTACGCCGATAATAACGATAAACTGAAATGCCATAAAAAATCAAATCCTTTCTATTGCGCGACGACAGCGCCGTCGCAGCGCGGATCGGTGCCGCCCGCATACACGCCATTTTGCAGCCGCCAAATAATCTGCCCCCGGCCAAAGGGCGCCCGGTCGTGCGTATAGCCGACCCGGTGGCCCATTTGCTCCAGCGCGCGGGCTATATGCAGCGGTACGCCATGCTCCAGACTGACATTGCGCGCGCCAGTCCAGTGCCAGCGCGGGGCGTCGAGTGCCGACTGGGGATTTTGCCCGTACTCCAGCAGGTTGAGCACGACCTGAAGATGCGCCTGCGGCTGCATAAAAGCACCCATAATACCAAACGGCGCAACCGGCTGCCCACCCTTGGAGATAAAACCGGGAATGATGGTATGATAAGGCCGTTTGCCGGGCGCAAGGCAGTTGGGGCTGTTTTCATCAAGATTAAAGCCGTTGCCGCGGTTGTGCAGTGCAATGCCGGTACCGGGAACGACGACGCCCGAGCCAAAGCCGTTATAATTAGACTGAATATAGGACACCATATTGCCATCGGTGTCTGCTGTGCACAGGTAAACGGTGCCGCCATCGGAGGGATTGCCGACGGTTGGCAGCAGGGCCTCGTCGGAGATGAGCGCCCGGCGCCGTGCGGCGTAGGCCGCATCCAACAGCTGCCGGGGTGTGGTTTGCATACCGGTGCGTGGGTCGGCAAGGTAGTGATAAGCGTCGGTGGCGGCCAGTTTAAGCGCCTCGATTTGCAAGTGCCAGCTTTTGGGGTCGTCGGGCGACGGCAGCGTCATGCCGTTTAAAATGTTCAGCGCCATAAGCGCGATCATACCCTGCCCATTGGGTGGCAGCTCCCAAATATCATAGCCGCAGTAGGCGGTGGTCAGCGGCGTTACCCACTCGGGCTCAAAGGCGGCCAGATCGCTTTTACGCAAATACCCGCCTGCTGTGCGCATATAGCGATCAATCTCATCTGAGAGCGCGCCGTGATAAAACGATTTGGCGTCGGTAGCGGCAATTTCGGCGAGCGTGCGGGCGTGGTCGGGCAGCCGCCAGCATGCTCCGACCCGCGGGGCTTTGCCGTTGTCGGTAAAGATGCGAAACCACTCGGCGAACTCGGGCCGGTCGCGGTGGGGGGCATACGTTTCCTCCGCGGCGACCTGCCACCGTTCCGCCACGGTGGGGCTGACCGCAAAGCCGTCGGCCGCATAGCGAATGGCGGGGGCGAGCGTCTCGGCGAGCGGCAGCCGGCCAAACCGCTTTGACAGTGCGGACCAGGCGGCGGGAATGCCCGGCACCGTCTGCGGAAAAAAGCCAAGCTTTGGCATGGCTTTATGTCCGGCGTCCCGCAGCATTTGCGCCGTTAGCAGCGCCGGGCAAAAGCCGGTTGCGTTCAGGCCGTACAAACCGTCCTGCGTCCAAACCTGCGCAAAGGCATCGCCGCCAATGCCGTTGGAGCAGGGCTCGGCCACGGTAAGGCAGGCGGCCGTGGCGATGGCCGCGTCTATAGCGTTGCCGCCCTGCTTTAGAATATCCAGCCCGGCCTGCGCGCAAAGCTGCTGAGAGGTGGCAACCATATTTTTACCAAAGGTCACCCGGCGCTGGGAAGGATGGGGATACGCATGAAAATTCATAATAAACCCCCTGACTGTCAATGGCATTCAAGCTGTATATAAAAAGCTTGGCGTCGTTCATCATAGCGGAACATTAAGACTCCACCAAACAGTTGCGTGCTTGGGCGACGCATTTTTTACCTTGCGATAACATGATCGCTTATAGCCGACAGCCCGCCAAAAACCGTGTCCTTGCAGGAAAATTTAAGGGCGCATCGGCACATACGCGCAGACATTGCAGGAAAGCCCGGCTTTGGGACGGCGCTCTTTTTATACATGCTGCGGCGCAATCCAAGCTGTGGCAATCCTGCTGTGATATTATTAATAATCGTACACCAAAAAACGCCGCCATGCAACCCAAACGTACTGTCCGCCGGTAAAAGCAGACAGCCGCGGCGCACAGCGGCGTTCCAGAAAAGCGTCAGCATTTGTCGCCCGCAAGATATTCCTTGGCATAGCGCTTGGGAGAGGTGCCGGTAAGCGCCCCGAAGGTGCGGATAAAATGCTCGTTATTGCGAAAGCCGACCGCCTCCCCCACCTCCTGCACGCGCATGCCCTTTCGGAGCAGCTCGCGCGCCTTGAGCACCCGGCAGTGGATGATGTATTCCATAACCGAAAAGCCGGTAACAGCCTTGAATGAGTGGCAGAGGTGGTATTTGTTGATGAAGCAGTTGGCCGCAATCATATCCAGCGTCAGAGGTTCGGACAGATGTTCCTGAATAAACTCCAAAATGGGGGATATACGGGCAAAATCGGGGTTTAAGGCCACTTTATTGCGGTCAGTCATTTCAAACGAAGAAAAAACCTTCAGCAAAAGGCTCAACAGCACAATCATATTTTGCATGTCGTTGCCAAAGGCGTCGACACGCGGTTTTTCAAGCTGCTCAAACAGCTTGATCAGCTCGGCGGTTTTTTCCTTTTCAAGCAGCACGCAGTGCCCCGACTCGCGGATGCAAGCCAAAAAATCGCTTTGAGGCATTGAAAGCTCCTGCAGGGTGCTGGTGGAAACATGCAGCACATAACGCTTATACGAGTCGCTTGCGGTGCTCTTGTGCAGCGTGGCCTCGCCGATGAGAAACAGCGCACCCCAATGCAGGGGGTACAGCTCGTTTTCAATAAAAAAGTCGCCGCCGTCCGAGAGGCAGAGCAGAATTTCAATATCCTCATGAAAATGGGGGCGGTCCATATGCCAGGAGTCATCCCAATTCAGGCGCATCTGGTATTTTGCGGGCGTCATGGCACACCGTCCTTTCATCGTGAAAACGAGTTTTATTAATTATATCATGCGGACGCAAGATATGCAAACATTTTAAAAAAATTGCGCAATATGCTATAATGTTGCTGTTGATATTTTTAAAACAATGCTTTGGTAAAGGGTTTTTTTGCGATAAAAGCCAAAAATCTCCGACGTAAAAATGACGAATCTGCACGAAACCCAATATACGCAAATTTTTTACCAATTAGCGATAATTATTAATCTTAGTTGTGTGCTATACTGAAAAGACAAAATGGGTGCAGAATGTTTATGCAGCATTTGCGACGCATGTTGCCGGTGACGGCGGACGGGCAGACGGGCAGGCGCTTGTTTCGGGTTTTGTTGGCAGGTTTGCCGCCAAAATACCGGTGTGTGCCCTTATTAGTGCGGCTCGGGTCCGCTTACATGAGCTGCGGGGCCTTCAAAAAAGCCGGTTGTCCGACGGCTTGCGAAGGAGCCCCAAAAGCGCGGTGTAAGGGGGTTATTATTTTGTTGGGCACAAACTGACGGGTTGAGCCGTCAAGGCGAATAAGCGGTTTGCAACCCGGCGTCCGGACATTTTGTACTTTGGCGCTTAAGCTTAAATTTGGGTTTTGAGGTCTGAAAACTTGATGTAAGGAGAATGGTTATGAAGTATACTGCTACACTCAACGGAAGAACCTACGACGTGGAAATTGAGAGAGCGGATGTCTTTCGTCCGCTGACCAGAGAAGAAATTGCTGCCGGCGTTATCGGCGCGGCCGCGCCCATTACGGTTTCTGCCCCGGCTGCGCCTGCTCCCGTGGTGCCCGCCGCCCCTGTTTCTGTGCCCGCTCCCGCCCCGGCTGCGCCTGTTGCGCCCGCCGCCTCTGTGAGCGCCGGTGCCGCAACCATTACCGCGCCGATGAGCGGCACCATCTTTAAGATGCTGGTCAATGTCGGCGACACCGTTAAAAGCGGTCAGGTGGTTGTTGTGCTTGAGGCTATGAAGATGGAAAATGAAATTTTTGCGCCTTGCGACGGCACCGTAACCGATGTGCGTGTTGCGCAGAGCGCCGCCGTTGCGCCCGGCGATGTGCTGGTTGTGATCGGCTGATTCAAGACGGCGGCATGCCGGCGGAATTAGTAGTAATCGGATCTGCGCTTCGCCCGATTGCGAAAGGATGCAGATAGCGTGCTAATATTACACATCAACGTAAAAGTGGAGGTTTTACTATGGAAAAAGTGTTAACTTTGTCCGAGGCAATTTCTAAGTACGTGCATAGTGGGGATAATATCTGCTTTGGCGGCTTTACCACCAACAGAAAGCCCTATGCTGCGGCGCGCGAAATTTTGCGTCAGGGCCTGACCGATTTTATTGTCTATGCCGGACCTGCCGGCGGCGACTGGGATATGATGATCGGCGAGGGCCGTGTCAAGGCTTACATCAACTGCTATACCGCCGACTCGGGCGTTACCAACGTTTCACGCCGTTACCGCGACGCCTATGAGAAGGGCAAGCTCATCATGGAGGATTACTCCCAGGACGCCGTTATGATGATGCTGCACGCCGCTTCGCTGGGTCTCCCCTTCCTGCCTGTGCGCCTGATGATGGGCTCCTCGCTCGTCGATATGTGGGGCATCAGCAAGGAGGTCAGAAAGACCATACCGAAGCTGCCCGAGGACAAGTATGTCTATGTTGAAAACCCCTTCAACCCCGGTGAGAAGGTTGTCGCCCTGCCGGTGCCCAAGCTTGACACCGCCATTATCCACGTCCAGAAGGCTTCGCCCGACGGCACCTGCTCGATTGAGGGCGATGAATTCCATGACGTCGACATTGCGGTTGCCGCCAAGAATGTCATCGTTACCTGCGAGGAACTGGTCTCCAACGAGCAGATTCGCCTTGACCCCACCAAGAACAACATTCCGCCCTTCTGCGTTTCCGCGGTTGTCCATGCGCCGTTCGGCGCGCATCCCTCGCAGTGCTACAACTACTACGATTATGACAACCCCATGCTCAAGGAATATGGTGAGGCCTCCAAGACCGATGAGACCTTCAAGGCCTTTGTCGACAAGTATGTTTACGGCGCCAAGACCCATGAGGCGTATCTTGACCTTGTCGGTGCTTCCCGCCTTGTCGGCCTGTACAATGTACCCGGCTACGGCTATGCCACAAAAGAGTTAAAGAAGTAAGGAGGGCGCTCACAATGGCTGATTACACCAACTATACAAATAAAGAAATGCAGGCCGTGACCATCGCAAAGGTGATCGAGAACGGCCAGATCGTTATCGTAGGCACCGGTCTTCCGCTGATCGGCGCGTCCCTTGCAAAGCGCGTTTTCGCGCCGGGCTGCCAGCTTATCGTCGAGAGCGGCCTCATGGACTGCGACCCCATTGAGGTTCCCCGCTCGGTCGGCGACAACCGCTTTATGGCCCATTGTGCCGTGCAGTGGCCCAATGTCCGCTTTATCGGCTTTGAAGCCAACGAGTGGCTGCATGACAACAACCGTCTCATCGCCTTTATCGGCGGCGCACAGATTGACCCCTACGGCAACGTCAACTCCACCTCCATTGGCGACTACCATCACCCCAAGACCCGCTTCACCGGTTCGGGCGGCGCCAACGGCATTGCCACCTTTGCCAATACCGTTATTATGATGCAGCACGAGAAGCGCCGGTTCATCAACAAGGTTGATTACATCACCAGCCCCGGCTACATCGACGGCCCCGACGGCCGCGCCAAGATGGGCCTGCCCACCAACCGCGGCCCGCAGATGGTTGTCAGCGACCGTGGCATTATGAAATTTGACGAAAAGACCAAGCGCATGTATCTCGCCGGCTACTACCCCACTTCCTCCCCCGAGGACGTGATTGAGAACACCGGATTTGATATTGACGTATCGCGCGCGGTGGCGCTCGACGCGCCCGACCCGGAGGTTATCCGCATGATTCGTGAGGAGATTGACCCGGGCCAGGCGTTTATTCAGGTTCCCAAGGACTAAGAACGACGCATAAGGAAGGGAGATAAAGTCATGAGCAACTATTCGATGCCCGGCTATTTCCAGAATATGCCGGTTATAGGAAAACCGCTGGTCAATCCCAACGCTGAAAATGAGGCGGAAATCAGAGCAAGAGAGCAGGAAATGGCCGAAAAGATTGAGGCTGTCCTCGACAATGGCCGTTCCACCGAGAGCCTGAACAAGGACGGTCAGATGACCGCTATGCAGCGCGTCTATTCGCTGATTGACGCAGGTACCTGGTGCCCTCTGAACACCCTTTA
Source organism: Bacillota bacterium (assembly GCA_023395695.1). Classification (GTDB taxonomy): domain Bacteria; phylum Bacillota; class Clostridia; order Oscillospirales; family Ruminococcaceae; genus Yanshouia. Next base: position 13,776 of record JAEWYJ010000022.1, read on the forward strand.
CAACCCGATGGACAACGCCGGCGGCTCCACCGCCATTATCAAGGGCCTTGGCCGCATCGGCGGCAAATGGGCGGTTATTGTTGCTTCTGACAACAAGAAGCTTGCGGGCGCATGGATTCCCGGCCAGGCCGATAACCTGCTGCGCGCTTCCGACACTGCCAAGCGTCTGCGCATTCCGCTGCTCTACGTTCTGAACTGCTCGGGCGTTAAGCTTGACGAGCAGGAGAAGGTTTACCCCAACCGCCGTGGCGGCGGCACCCCCTTCTACCGCAATGCCGAGCTGGCCCAGATGGGTATTCCGGTGCTCGTAGCAATTTACGGCACCAACCCTGCGGGCGGCGGCTACCATTCCATCAGCCCCACCATTCTGATTGCCCACGCCAATGCCAATATGGCGGTCGGCGGCGCTGGCATTCTCGGCGGTATGAACCCCAAGGGCTATGTCGACCAGGAAAGCGCTATGGCGCTGATTGAAGCGACCGAGAACAGCGGCCCTGAGGTCGCCCCTCCCGGTGCGGTTGGCGTGCATCATAACCAGACCGGCTTCTTCCGCGAGGTTTATGCCGAGGAGCAGGGTGTGCTTGAAGCCATCAAGAAATACATGGAATACACCCCCGCTTACAACCTCGAATATTTCCGCGTTGACGAGCCGCGCGAGCCGCAGTTTGACGCCAACGACCTTTACAGCATTGTGCCCACCAACCAGAAGAAGACCTATAACACCTATGAGGTGATGGCCCGTATTTTTGACAACTCCGAATTCTTTGAGTACAAGAAGGGCTACGGCCCCGAGATGATTACCGGCCTTGCCAAAATTGACGGCCTGCTGGTCGGCGTAATTGCCAACGCACAGGGCCTTTTGATGAATTACCCCGAGTACAGAGGCGAGGGTGCGATGGGCATCGGCGGCAAGCTTTACCGTCAGGGCCTTATCAAGATGAATGAGTTTGTTACGCTGTGCGCCCGCGACTGCATCCCGCTGGTATGGCTTCAGGATACCACCGGTATTGATGTCGGCGATCCGGCGGAGTGCGCCGAGCTGCTCGGACTTGGCCAGGGCCTGATCTACTCTATTCAAAAGTCGGATATGCCTTCGCTTGAAATTACGCTGCGCAAGGGCACCGCTGCGGCGCATTATGTGCTGGGCGGCCCGCAGGGCAACGACACCAACGTCTTCTCGCTGGGCACCGCCGCGACCGAGATCTACGTTATGCATGGCGAGACTGCCGCTGCCGCGATGTATTCGCGCAGACTGGTTAAGGACCACAAGGCCGGCAAGGATATCGGCCCGATCATTGATAAGATGAACGAGCTTATCCGCGAGTATGCCGAGAAGTCCAGCCCCTTCTACTGCGAGAAGGACGGCTTTGTCGACAAGATTGTCGATATGACCATGCTGCGCTCCTATATCAAGGCCTTTGCGGGCGCCTGCTACCAGAATCCCAAGGCGGTTTGCCCCTTCCACCAGATGCTGACCCCCAGAACCATGCGGGATTACGAGACCTTCACCAAGAAGTAAAAAGAGTTGATTTGATGCCGCATTGTGCCTTTTTGGCGCAATGCGGCATTAGGAGAAATAGGTTATGAGCGATATTATCACAATGGGTATCGACGTGGGTTCAACCGCGTCAAAATGCATTGTTCTGAAAAACGGCAAAGAGATTGTCGGCAAGGCGCTGGCCCCGGTTGGCGCCGGTACCAGTGGCCCCGACCGGATTGTCAAGGAAATTGTCGCGGCGACCGGCATTAAGATCGAGGACATGAATTATATCCTCGCGACCGGCTACGGACGCAACTCTATTCCTTTTGCACACCAGCAGATGAGCGAGCTTTCATGTCATGCCAAGGGCGCGTATTTCCTGTTCCCCGAGGTTCGCACTGTTATTGACATCGGCGGGCAGGACGTTAAGGTGATGCAGATTGAAAACGGCGCGATGGTTAACTTTCAGATGAACGACAAATGCGCCGCCGGCACGGGCCGCTTTCTTGACGTCATGGCCCGTGTGCTGGAGGTCAAGGTCAGCGATTTGGCTATGCTGGGCTCCCATTCGACCAAACGGGTGGCGATCAGCTCAACCTGCACCGTTTTTGCCGAGTCCGAGGTTATTTCGCAGCTGGCGCAAAGCACGGATAAATGCGATATTATCAACGGCATTCACCATTCGGTGGCCAGCCGTGTCGTGGGTCTGGCCCACCGCGTAGGCGTGCGCGACATGGTGGTCATGACCGGCGGCGTCGCTCAGAATGCAGGCGTTGTCCAGGCGCTTGAAGATGAGCTTGGGCATACGATCCACACCTCGCCGCTGACTCAGTATGTCGGCGCGCTGGGTGCGGCGCTCTTTGCTTACCAGAAATGTCTAAAGAATTTATCGGATTAAGGCGGTGCCTTGTGCAACGCCGCATCCCGAACAAATTTGGAGGTATGAATTATCATGGCTGAAATAGAAAAGACCACAGCCGCCGCTCCGGCAGCGGCGCCGGTCAAAAAGGCTCCCAAGCCGGCCAGCCCCGGCACACAGGCGCTGCGCGACGTTGTTTCTAACGTTTACGCCGCCGCATGGAAGGCCAAAGAGGAAGGACGCCCCGTGGGCTGGTCCTCCTCAAAGTTCCCCTGCGAGATTACTGAGGCGCTTGGCCTTGCGGTGGTCTACCCCGAAAATCAGGCCGCCGGCATCGCCGCGCAGCACGACGGTGAGCGGATGTGCCAAATTGCCGAGGAGATGGGCTTTGACGCCGATATTTGCGGCTATGCGCGCATCAGTCTGGCCTGTGCCTCCGGCGCCATTACCACCAATGAGAGCCGCCGTGTTCCGCTGCCGGATTTTGTCATCTGCTGCAACAACATCTGCAACTGCATGACCAAGTGGTATGAAAATATCTGTCGGATGAACAACATTCCGCTGATTATGATCGACGTGCCCTACAATAACGAAGTTACCGTCAGCGACGAGCAGGTCGCATACATCCGTGCGCAGTTCGACGACGCGATTGAGCAGCTTGAAAAAATTGCGGGCAAGAAGATGGACCCCAAGAAGTTTGAGGAAGCCTGCGCCAACGCCAACCGTACGGCTAAGGCGTGGCTCACGGTCTGCGACTATTTGCAGTATAAGCCCTCCCCGATGAGCGGCTTTGACCTCTTTAACCACATGGCCGACGTTGTAACGGCCAGAGGCAAGGTAGAAACCGCCGAAGCCTTTGAGCTGCTGGCTACCGAGCTGGAGGAGCACGTCAAGAACGGCACCACCACTGCGCCGTTCCCCGAGCAGCACCGTGTTATGTTTGAGGGCATTCCCTGCTGGCCTGACCTTAAGGCGCTGTTTAAGCCGCTTAAGGCCAACGGCGTCAACGTAACGGCGGTTGTGTATGCGCCTGCATTCGGCTTTGTCTATAACAATATGGACGAAATGGCTCGCGCCTATTGCAAGGCGCCCAACTCGGTTTGCATCGAGCAGGGTGTTGAGTGGCGTGAAGAAATCTGCCGTGCAAATAAGGTTGATGGCGTGCTGGTGCACTACAACCGCAGCTGTAAGCCCTGGAGCGGCTACATGGCCGAAATGCAGCGCCGCTTTACGGCCGACCTGGGCGTACCCTGCGCGGGCTTTGACGGAGATCAGGCCGACCCCCGTAACTTCAACGCCGCCCAGTACGAGACCCGCGTTCAGGGCCTGGTGGAAGCGATGGAAGAGAACAAAAGAGTCAAGGAGGGTCGTGCATAATGAGCATCGAACTTTTGCTGAACGAATTTACTGAAATTGCCGCCACTCCGGGCAAGCAGCTTAACAGCTACAAGCAGGCCGGCAAAAAAATTATTGGCGTACTCCCCTATTTTGCACCCGAGGAGCTGGTCTATGCGGCCGGCATGGTGCCGATGGGCCTGTGGGGAAGCAACAATAAGAACATTGTAAAGGCCAAGGAATATTGCGCAACCTTTTATTGCACCATTGCCCAAATCGGCCTTGAAATGCTGCTCGACGGCACTCTGGACCAGCTCGACGGCATCATCACGCCCACTATCTGCGATACGCTGCGCCCAATGTCCCAAAACTACCGCGTGGCGATGAGCAAAAAAATGAAGGTTATTTTTCTGGCACATCCGCAGAACCGTGTCAAGGAGTTTGGCGTCAAGTTTTGCATGAGCCAGTATGCTAACATTCGGCGGGAGCTTGAAGAGGTATCCGGCGCGCCTATTACCGACGCAGCCATAGCGGAGGCTATTAAGGTCTATAACAAGAGCCGTGCCGCCCGCCGCAGGTTTGTCAAGCTGGCAAATGCACATTGCGACGTTATTACCGCAACCAAGCGCAGCGCCGTGCTTAAGGCCTCTTACTTTATGCTTAAAGATGTCTACACCGAGAAGCTGGAGGCGCTCAACGCCGAGCTTGAAAAGCTGCCGGTCTGTCAGTGGAAGGGCGTCAAGGTTGTTACCTCCGGTATTATCTGCGACAACCCCAAGCTGCTTGCAATTTTTGAAGAAAATAACATCGCTATCGCGGCCGACGACGTTGCGCACGAGAGCAGAGGCATCCGCGTGGATGCTGCCGAAACCGGCGACCCAATCCGGGCGCTGGCTGAGCAGTTCGCTGCGCAGGATTACGATGTACTGCTTTATGATGCGGAGTCGAACCTGAACCGCCGTGGCGAGTTTGTCGCAAAGCTGGTTAAGGACAGCGGCGCACAGGGGCTGGTGTTGTTCATGCAGCAGTTCTGCGACCCTGAGGAGATGGAATATCCCTCTTTGAAAAAAGCGCTGGATGCCGCCGGTGTGCCGCACGTTAAGCTGGGCATTGACCAGCAGATGCGTGACTTTGGGCAGGCCAAGACCGCAATTCAGGCGTTTGCCGATGTTTTGTCGATGAGCTGAAAATTTTATAGCTAACAATAAAGCGCCGCGTGAAAAACGCGGCGCTTTATTGTTACAGCCAATTATTTTTTAAATAATCCAGCATTGGTATGCATATTTTTTGCATTGCAAGGCGCATGCCGCAGCAACATAAAAAACAGGCCGCCAAGCTATGAGATGGTCTTGCCTGACTGCGTTAGCCCTTAACCACAAAAAGCGTGGGGGTTGCTTTGCTATAGAGATAAGTCCTTCATATCATCCGCCACAGCTCTATATAGTTGTATGCCGATGGGTACCATCATTTCGACGCAAAACAAGAGAAGTAAAATTAACGCTGCGGCGGTGGGATTTGGCACAGGATGCGTAGCAACAGCATAGAGCAGTCCAAATAAGCTTAAAAAGGGCAGATAACGGCATTTGCTCTTAATAATTTTTAAAAATATGGAGCGGTCGCATAAAAAACTAATTGAAAAAGTGAAAACGAACAATATGTCCATACCGGTCATTGGCTGGCGCAGATAGATACCGAAGGGCAGGATAAAGGCAAAAACAATAATAGTTCCTGTATAAAACAGGTCGTCGAGCACATCCGGTATATTTATGTTGGCAGGCAGCGTGCCGTTATACCTTTCTAAAAACACAATCCATCGTGGTCGCATTTTATAAAAGGCAAAGGTCATCACAGCCTGAAGCAACAGAATAAGGCCGGCTACAATATAATTCCACGTTCTCATATTGCCGTGGCCGACAAAAAGGCGGCTCAAAGGCAACACAAACGCAACCAAAAGATATATTTTTTTCATAGAGCCTCCTGATGATGATTGTAAGACCATCGTTCTTTGATTAAGGCTATCACAGATTAAAGAACATAACAAGGCTTGCGCAGTTTTAAGGCACAGGGATACGCTGCTTATTTCATCCGACTAACTTCAAAACCGCCCCATCTTGATGGCCTGTTTTTCGTATTGTTGCGTTGTTCTTCTTGCCGGGCGTCAGCCTGGCTGCGGCGTCGCCTTGCAACGCAAAAACAGGCATGCCAACTCCGGGCCGCTTTTAAAATGAATCGGCTATAAGAATTGACTGCCGGCGACGTCATAGAAAACAAAAACCCAGCGCTGAAAAATATCAAAGGAGGCGCAGTATATAAACTGGCCCCCTTTTGGTACGCATATCATTTTGTCGTGTGAGCCACATGGGCATTTTTACGGCTATACGCAAGAGACGCTTCGTTTGAGCGCCATTTCGGCATAAAGCTGCTATAGCAGGCGCTGTAAAAAGCGGAGGTTTTTATCGTCGCTGTAAAGGTCAAACTGCGAGGCCGCACGGACAAGGTCGACGCGCGCGGTCAAAACAGGCTGCTCCATCCCTTCAGTCGCAACGCCGTCCCGGCTGCGGATAGCGGCGCGGGGAACGTAAATGCCCGCAGGCGACGGGGACAAAGGACCACAATGCCGGTTGGCGGCAAAACCGGGAGAAAGAATGCACAGTCCCTGCTCCTGCGCACGATAGCGCGCCAAAGTATAATCTGTGACGGAGAAGGGAGATGCACCGGCTATCGCAAAAGCACAGCCACCGGCTGCCGCAATTAAAAACGGCTCGTAATGCTTTAACCCAAGACCGTCGAGCATGGCGATGCGACCAATGTGCGTATCTCCGGGCGTGACGCGCACGCCTGCGGTAACGCCGGCCTGCTCTTCCCATGGGGAGAGGAAGAGCTTATCCTGTATGCCGGCCACCTCACCCGTTTCAGAGAACAAAAATTGTCTGTTATAAAGCTGCCTGCCCTCAAGCTGGTAAAGCCCGCCTGCGGCAATAATAATGCGGTGGCTTTTGGCAAGCTGAGAAAACGTATTATGAAAAATTTCGCCCACAAAGCCCTGTACCGTCTCGCAGACTGTCAGCAGCGCGTCGCCCTGCGCTTCTATGTCGGCCTCTTTAAGCTTTTGAAGATCGGCATACAGGCTTGAGAAGCCCGGCATCACCGACATAGCAACCATCCCGGACAGCTCAGGGAAGGCGACCAGCTGACTGCCGGAAGCGGCAGCCCCCGCAACGTAATCGTTCATATCGGCGATATAATCCCGAATATTTTTATACAGCTTCGGTGTAAAGCGAACCACGCTGACCTTAATTCCGCCCGCACCCACAAAGGGTGCTGGTTTTTCGGTGTGGGGATGCAGGCTGCGCACCTGCGCCCGCACCTTTTCTTCAGTCGAGAGATAGCTCATTGCAAAGGCGGAGGCTTTTAAACGCAGCTTATACATGGGTCTGCTCCCCCCCTGGCGCGGCAATCAGATCCCTATGCTTTAGCAGCAACGCCTGTGCGGTTTGCATCGAAGCAAAGGCGGGCGAGGGCGCAGCCGTTTCCACCTGCGCCATTACCGGCAAATCCTCCGAGAATCCGGCAAGCTCATGCCCGTCGGTGCCTGTAATAACGCCCCCAAGCCCTGCGGCGGCCACAACGGGTATGCCGTTTGAACGGGCCGCGTTAATAACGCCATAGCGGATGCGATCTTCAAAAAAATCGTAAATTTGAATAAACTGGCTGGAAATAATCAGCGTCGGCCCGCCGAAAAAAACCGGGCGGGGCCCCCGGCGGGAGTTT
>JAEWYJ010000063.1 GCA_023395695.1 Bacillota bacterium
GGAGATAACCGCGCGGAAAGCGATAGATTATTTTTCTTATTGCGGCGCCGGAAATTGGCATTAAATCTAACGCTGAACTTTTCTTTTTTGGCTTTTTATTATAAAGCTGTTGACAAATCTGTGTAACTATTATATAATAACAAAGTCGCTGAAACGATGACAGTTGGTTAGCCTGGCTGCCATATGGCTCGTTTGCAAGACCAATATGGCCCGGTAGTTCAGTCGGTTAGAACGCTAGCCTGTCACGCTAGAGGTCGTGGGTTCGAGTCCCATCCGGGTCGCCACTTTTCGCCTGCGGCGGATTTGCCAAGGCAGCATATGCCTTTGTAGCTCAGTTGGTAGAGCAGAGGACTGAAAATCCTCGTGTCGTTGGTTCGATTCCGACCGAAGGCACCAGTTTATGCGGGTTTAGCTCATCTGGTAGAGCGCCACCTTGCCAAGGTGGAGGTAGCGAGTTCGAGCCTCGTAACCCGCTCCATTACTCTAAGCCTGAAGCATTTTCAGGCAAACGGCGCGGTTTAAAATTGCCCGTCTATATGGCGCCATAGCCAAGCGGTAAGGCAGAGGTCTGCAAAACCTTTACCCCCGGTTCGATTCCGGGTGGCGCCTCCAAGAGGTCGAAAGACCGTGTGAATCCTAGGTTTGTAAAAACTTAGGATTCTTCTTTTTGTATATTTTTATTCCCCGAGAAACAACGGACACAAAGACAGGGCTATTGAGTCTATTATTTACGCCAGCCTATTGAACGTTTGTTCTGACTCTGGTATGATTATAATAAAGTATATTGTCATTCCACTCGTTTTTTTCGCATATCAATGCTGTGGGGGAGGTGGCAATATGCGTAAAAAAATATACTTTTGTGTTGCGCTGAGCGTTCTGTTGCTTTTTACCTGTGGATTAGGTGTTTATTCGGTAGTAAGGGTTATGAGCAGCTTACATGCGCCGACTTCTCCGGTTATTATTATTGATGCGGGGCACGGAGGGATGGACGGCGGCGCTACGGGCGTCGGCGGCGTTATAGAAAAAGATATTAATCTGGCTATCGCCCAAAAGCTTCACAGTCTGGCGCAACTAAATGGTTATCATGCCATTATGGTGCGCAGCACCGACAAGTCGGTGCATGAAGAGGGCATTACGGGTGTGCGCAGGCAAAAGGTTTCGGATATTCATCAGCGGCTGGCGCTGGCCCAAAAATATCCGCATGGCATATTTGTCAGTATTCATCAAAACTATTTTCCAAAGCAATCCTCATGGGGAACGCAGGTGTTTTACAGTACAAAAAATGAGCAAAGCCGTATGCTGGCTCAAAAAATACAGAGCAATATTCGTGAAGCAATTCAACCGGATAACAAGCGGGAGATTAAGGCGGCGGGCAACAATCTTTATCTGCTTAGCCATATGAGCAATCCGGCCGTGATGGTGGAATGCGGATTTATCTCCAATCCTGAGGATTGTCAACGGCTGCTGCAGGCAGATTATCAGCAACAGTTGGCGTTTAAAATATTGCAGTCGGTGACCGAGCTGCAAATGCAGAGTGAAACAGAAGGGGACGTTGTTGATGGCTCAAAAAATTAAACAGGTGTTTACCTGTTCGGAGTGCGGTTTTGAAAGCGCTAAATGGCTTGGAAAATGCCCCGATTGCGGTAATTGGAACACAATGAATGAAGAAATCAAGGTGCAAATACCTCAAAAGCTGTCCGGCGTGGCCTCGCATGCAATCCCCGCTGCGGTTTCAGCTTTAAACGAGGTGGAATCAGGTGAAGAAATACGCTATGTTACCGGCATTACCGAGCTGGATCGCGTGCTGGGCGGGGGAATGGTGCCGGGCTCAGTGGTGCTTATCAGCGGCGACCCGGGTATCGGGAAATCCACGCTGCTGTTGCAGATGTGCCAGCCGATTTCAGCTATGCTCAAGGTGCTGTATGTCACCGGAGAGGAAAGCGTAAGACAAATTAAGCTGCGCGCTTTACGGCTGGGCGCCAACGATAATCATATGCTGATCTGCGCCAGCACCGACCTGGATCAGATTCTGGCGACGATAGCGCAGCACGACCCGGATCTTGTCATTATCGACTCCATACAAACCATCAGCTTTGCGGCGCTTTCATCATCTTCGGGCAGCGTTACGCAGGTCAGGGAATGTACACAACGCCTTACCCGCGCGGCAAAGGACAGGGAAATACCGTTGTTTTTGGTGGGCCACGTCAATAAGGATGGCGCAATTGCCGGGCCGAAGGTTTTGGAGCATATGGTGGATGCCGTGCTGTATTTTGAGGGAGAACGCAACCTTTCTTACCGCATTTTGCGTGCAATCAAGAACCGTTTTGGCTCCACCAACGAAATCGGCGTGTTTGAAATGACCGATCGTGGTCTTGAAGAGGTGGACAACCCGTCGGTTCTGCTGCTTTCCGGCAGGCCGGAGCATGCCTCTGGCACCTGCGTAACGGCTGTTATTGAGGGAACCAGACCCATTTTAGCTGAAATTCAGGCGCTGGTCAGCAAGAGCAGTTATCCGGTGCCTAAACGCAGCACCAATGGTTTTGATTTTAACCGGACGGCAATGCTGCTGGCTGTGCTGGAAAAGCGCTGCGGTTATTTTTTTGGAACATTGGATGTATACATCAATGTGGCGGGGGGATTGCGGCTCGACGAGCCCTCTGCAGATTTATCGGTTGTGCTGGCTTTGATCTCCAATCTTTTGGATAAGCCAATCGACGCATCACTGGCCGCATTTGGCGAGATTGGTTTGGCCGGCGAGATTCGCACAGTCAGCCGGGCGCAGCAGCGGGTAGGGGAAGCGTACCGTTTGGGGTTCAGGCAAATTGTTTTGCCGCAGCAAAATGCTGAGAGCATTAATACCGCCAATTATCCCGAGCTAAAGTTGATTACCGTCAAAAGTGTCGGCGATTTGCGGCGGTTGTTCGTTTGAACCGCTACAAAAATAGATGCAGTCGGTATTTGTGCTGGCGCTGCTCTGGTTTAACTGCTGTAATGTACAGTAACCGTCCTTTTGATGCAGGCAGTGGTGCGCACATTTTATTAAATTCAATTCAGGGCACCTCCAAAACCTTTTTGTATAGTGTTTTCGATGTGGGGACGATTATTCCGCTCCGACTGCGGTGTTCAAATACTTGGGGAGGATTCGTTTTAAAACCCCTCCCTAATTTCGCTAAATATTTATTTAGCGAAATTAGGGAGGGCATAAACAGGAGTATCAACTATGCCGGCTATCTTAAACAGCAAATCTAAATATGCACCCTTTAATGACTGTCCTGAGCCACTGCGCGAATTTTTATCCTACGCCCTGACTATTCGCGGGCTGTCTCCGCGCACCGTTGACGGTTATTATATTGAACTGCGCACTTTTTTAAGGTTTTTAAAGCAGCATCGCGCTGGGCAGCCCAATATTCAATCTCTGTCCGAAACGGTTATTGCCGATATTCCGGCAGATATGATCTGTGCCATAACACTGGCCGACATTTACGCTTATCTTAATTTTGCGCATAATGAGCTTGGTAATGCCGCCAGCGCACGCGCCCGTAAAATTTCAACCTTAAGCTCATTTTATAAATTTTTGTCCACAAAAACATTATATATGACTGATAATCCTATAAAAAATCTGGACAGACCCAAAACCAAGCGAGCGTTACCTAAATATTTAACTCTTGATGAAAGCAATGGTCTGTTGGAAACAGCGGATTTGCGCGATAATGCGCGTGATTACTGCATTCTGACACTGTTTTTAAACTGCGGTATGCGACTGTCCGAGCTGGTGGCTATAAACTGTGCGGATATCCGGGACGATAACGCGCTAAAATTGCTCGGTAAAGGCAACAAAGAGCGCATTGTTTACCTCAACCAAGCTTGTTTAGATGCAATAAACACCTACATAAAAGATTCCGGGCAAATCAAGCGTAAAAATGACGCGCTGTTTGTAAGCCAAAGCGGCAAACGCCTTTCGCCGCGCCGGGTTGAGCAGATTATTGATGAATGCCTCAAAAATGCCGGACTGTCCGGAAAAGGCTATACGCCGCACAAACTGCGCCACACAGCCGCGACGCTGATGTATCAATACGGTAATGTGGATGTACGAATTTTAAAGGAAATTCTAGGGCATTCCAATTTAAATACAACGGAGATTTATACCCATGTCTCCAACCGGCAGCTTGAGCAGGCGGCGGACAACTCTCCCCTTGCGCAAAAACAGCGTATAAAAAAGCCAAAGAGCGATATCTCAGAGAAATAAAACGTAGCTATAGGCCTCCAATGCAGCGCCCGCAATCAGAAAGATGCCGTATAACACCATTTTGCCACAAAACAGCCCCGGTGAAATGCCGGCGCTTCCCCGCTGCTGCACAGCGATTGACTGCCAGAAATACTGACTGAGCTGCATGGCGTCACAACAGCAAAACATAATCGTTACGGTGGAGATCATAAGATTGGGCAACAAAAAAACGAAAATATACCGCATAGCGGAATCGGGATAGCAAGCCAGGAGTCCGCTGGCCAACACGCCGTAGCCCATCCCCTTGACGCAGGGCGTCAGGGCGATAATCGGCGCAGAAACCGCGCAGAAACCGCATACGAACAGGATAAACCACGCTGCGGCGTTTGGCGTGAGCGCACTGAAAAAAGTCTGCATCATCGGCTGACTTTCTCGGCTGAGAATAAATTGTTTTAAAATTTCAGTTACACCCTCCAGCTTGCCAATTCCAAGCCACACCGATGCCGCGGTACCGACTATCACACCGATTAAAAACATAACGCCAAAAAACAGCATACCCCAATGCATGCGAATCCACAGAATCAGGCTTTTGCGCTTGGCGGCATAGCGGCTTTCACGACCCGTTCTTTCCATAACAAAAACACCCCCGACAACTCCTTTATACAAGGATATGCCGGGGGTTGTCCTCAATATGATTCGGTTTTAAAAATTATCGACCAAGCTCGTAAGCACGCTTAACGCAGTTGTCAATACCGGCCACAAGCGCCTCTGCTAAATTGTGCTGTTCCATTGCATCAAGGCCAGCCAGCGTTGTCCCGCCTTTAGAACACACCATTTTAATCAGCTGGTCAAGGTCGACGCCGCTGTCCGCCATCATGTGGGCCGAACCGATCAATGTGCTGCAAAACAGCTTTAGCGCCGTTTCGCGCTCAAAGCCAAGTGCAACGGCATGCTCCACAAAAACCTGGGTAATCCGATAGATGAAGGCGGGACCGCTGCCATTGAACGGAATAACCTCATTCATCAGGTTGGCGGGTATCTCAACAGCGTCGCCGCAAGCTGAGAACAAACTGTGTACCGTATCAAATTCTGCTCCGGTTGTTGGATCGACCTTTGCCAAAGCCGAGGTACCAAACCCCAACGAAACAGGCGTGTTGGGCATAGCCAAGACGATTTTAGCGTCATAAGCAAGTGCTTTTTTGATATAGCTGCCTGAAATGCCCGCTGCAATTGAAATGAATATATTCTGGCCTTTGCAGGCAGGCTTTATTTCTTCAAGCAACGCTGTAAAGCCCTGAGGCTTGATGGCCAACAGGACATAGTTGCAGTGCTCAACTACCTCGCACGGATTGGTTGTATGGCCGACACCTCGGCTGTACAGCGCCTTGTGCTGTTCGGGATGTCGGTCGCAAAGCAGAATTTGTTCAGGCGGGACGACGCCCTTTTTAAGTATTCCGCCCAGCAGGGCCGATCCCATATTCCCTACCCCTATTACGCCTAACTTTAACATAACGCTCCCCTGCCCTTCTGCGCTTAAAGTGTTGCTGCTTTAATATACAGCGCGCATTCAATGCGCTTTTTTTCGGTTTCGCAAGACATTTTATGTGGTTTTAGGATATCGCCATTATAGATCATGCCGTTGGCGTTGCAGCCGCCGCTGCAATAAAACTTTGCCCAACAGTCGCGGCACTCTTCCTTACCGTAGACGGTGGATTTTGCAAACCGCTCCTTTAGCGCGGCGTCTATTGAAAGGTCGAACACGCTGCCCATTTTCCACTCTTCGTGCCCTACAAACTGATGGCATGGGTAGACGTCGCCGTCCGGCGTTACGGCCACATACTCGTTTCCGCAGCCGCAGCCGCGCAGGCGCTTGATGGCACATGGGCCCTGGTCGAGATCAATCATAAAGTGGAAAAAATTAAACCACTTATTTTCGCCGTTTTCACGCTTTATCATCTCCTCTGCCAGCTTATCATACTCTGCATAAATAGCTGGCAGCTCTTGTTCGGTAATGGCGTAAGGCATATTATCCTCGGCAACCACCGGTTCTACCGATATCTGGTCAAATCCCAGTTCGCTTAAGTACAGCACGTCCTCGACAAAGTCGAGGTTATATTTGGTGAAGGTACCGCGCACATAATAGGGCTTGTCCCCTCTTGCGGCCACCATTTTCTGAAACTTTGGCACAATCGCATCATAACAGCTTGAACCGTCCACACGCTTGCGCACCCGGTCATTGACGCCGGGGCGGCCATCCAGAGACAGCACAACGTTGGACATTTCCCGATTGATAAACTCAATCTTGTCATCGGTCAGCAAAAGGCCGTTTGTGGTAATTGTGAAGCGGAATAACTTGTTGTAGGCTTTTTCCTTGGATCGGGCGTATTCGACAATTTCTTTAACCACATTAAAATTCATCAGCGGTTCCCCGCCGAAGAAATCAAGCTCAAGGTTTCTCCGTCCCTGTGAGTGGTACAACAGATAGTCTATGGCCTTTTTACCCACCTCGGCACTCATAAGCTTTCGGCCGCCCTGATAATCGCCGGTAGAGGCAAAGCAGTATTCGCACCGCATATTGCAGTCATGCGCGATGTGCAAGCACATGGCCTTTACAGGGGAAAGTGCCGTCAGGCTCTGGTATTTTTCGTATTCGTCCACGCTTAAAAGCTCTCCGGCCTGATAAAGCGCAAACAGCTCGGCGTAGGTTTCGGTAATTTCCTGTTCGGAAAAGTTATTTAAAAACTTGTCCAGCAGCGGCTGCGGACACTTTTCCGTCATGGGGGCCGACAGCATGCCTGCCATGTCGTAGCCCAGCATATCCATGAGATGGATTGCGCCGCTGTTGACGTCCATAACGATATAATAGCCACCCTGTATGTAGCGATGGAGCATTCTTGTATTCATCCTAACTTATC
>JAEWYJ010000082.1 GCA_023395695.1 Bacillota bacterium
AAAGCCGCTGATTTTGAAAACCGTCAAAACGTCTGGGTTTTTATCGAAACCGCAGCGGACAAAGCGGCTTCCGTCGGGCTTGAGCTGTTGAATCCCGCCCGCAGACTGGCCGATCTTTGCGGCACGAGGCTGGTTGCCGTCATCCTTGGTGCGTGCAATGCACAGGCCATTCAAAGCGCCGCCGAGCTGGGCACCGATGAAATTATCAGCCTTGAGGGCGCGGAATATGTCGCTTATAACACCGATATATTTACCAACGCCTTTGTCTGGCTGGCACAAAAGTATAGGCCTGAAACTATTCTGATTGGTGCGACAGACATAGGCTGCGACTTTGCGCCCCGCGTCAGCTGCCGCCTGAACACCGGCCTTGTGGCCCACTGCACCCATTTGGACGTCGGTCAGGACGGTCAAGTGGCCTGGACCCGTCCTGCTTTTGGCAGCAAGCTGATGGCGACGATTTTGTGCCCCGATAACCGCCCGCAGCTGGGAACGGTTCGCCCGGGGGTTTTCAGTCAGCCTGCGCGGCAAGCGGGCCGTACCTGTCCCGTTATAGCCGAGCCGATTGACCCCCCCGCGTATGCCGGCAGAGTTCGGTTGCTTAAAACGATGCGCGATGCGGTTCAAGCCATGCACAGACTGGAGGATGCCGAACTGGTGGTGGCTGCCGGACTTGGCGCCGGGCCAGAAGGCCTGAAGCTGGTTGAAGCGCTGGCCGAAGCGCTGGGCGCCGCCGTTGGCGTTACCCGCCCCATGGCGGACAAGGGCTGGGCCGGCGAGGCGCAGCAGATTGGCCAAAGCGGCAAGACCATCCGCCCCAGGGTGTATATCGCCTGCGGTATTTCGGGGGCGCTTCAGCACGTCGCCGGTATCGGCAGCTGCGACTGCTTTGTCGCAATAAACAAGGACCCGGATGCACCCATCTTTGATATGGCTGACTATGGCATTGTGGGCGATTTGTTTGAGGTGCTGCCCGCCATGACCGAAGCCATAATAAAGCGTCAGGCGCCGGCAGTATAGCCCAACGGTTTAGGTGTGGATACAAAATTGACAAGTCCGCAATGGCCTAACTGACAAAAACACGCAGATGGCGTGTTTTTGTCAGACGTGGGTATTATATAGAGAAACCACTGGCACAGCCAGTGGTTTCTCTATATAATACCTGTTGGAATGCCGTTCTATAACCCGGCAAACTTTTGAAAAACCGCTGCGCGCTCCTGCCGGATCAGATATAAAACATCATGGCCTGCTGGGCTTTGTGTTTTTCCGCCTCGCTGACGAGATCGGCGATTGTAACGCCTGCCAGCGCCGTTCTGACCGTCTGATCCAGCATATCGAACACAGACAGGCGCAGCGCCGCCTCAACAGCCGGCGCTTTTTCAGCTACCGTCTCCTGTGCCGGTTCAAGCAACGCCTGTTCGACAGCCAGCAAAACGTCCAGCACCGTTATTTGCTCAGGCGCTTGCGCCAGCTGATAGCCGCCCTGTGCACCTTTGACCGACAGCACAAGCGCAGCACGTTTCAGGAGCGAGAAAACCTGCTCCAAATATATTTTGGATATGCCAAGCTTTTCCGAAATGCTGATCAGCGTAATATACGCACCATTACGGTGCTGCTGTGCCATATCAATAACCGCTGCCAACGCATAGCGGCCTTTTGCAGATATTCTCATGGAGTCACCCTTTTCATATAAAATCAATATGTTTTGATAATAAGAGAAAAAATGCGGTTTGTCAACATTGCTGCCCGCCTATTTGGCACGGCTGTTTTATGTGCCAAAGTCAATTACAGCGTTATCCCCGGCGCGTTTTCATGAGCGACACCCAGCGTACACAGGCGGTCGAGTGTCAGCGCGAAAATTTCAAGCAGCTGTTGCAACCGGCCGGCCTCCCGAAGGATTCCGGGCACCGCAAAGCCCCGGTCGGCGTGCCGGACTCAGAAGCAATATTTACAGCTGACAGCCCAACATTTCCCACTTGCGAATGCCGCCGTGTATTGCGTATTATTATACCATGAGCGTAAGCGAATGGTATAATTTGCGCATCAAAAGGCGGTTGCCGCGTCAAGCGGCGAGCCGTAGCGCATCATCCCGGTATAATAGCCGTTCTGCGGCTATTATACCATGAGCGTAAGCGAATGGTATAATTTGCGCATCAAGAGGCGGTTGCCGCGTCAAGCGGCGAGCCGTAGCGCATCATCCCGGTATAATAGCCGTTCTGTGGCTATTATACCATGAGCGTAAGCGAATGGTATAATTTGCGCATCAAGAGGTAGAAAGCCGCGTTAAGCGGCGAGCCGTAGCGCATCATCCCGGTATAATAGCCGTTCTGCGGCTATTATACCATAAGCGTAAGCGAATGGTATAATTTGCGCATCAAGAGGCGAGCCGTAGCACATCATCCCAGTGTTATTATACCACATGTTGCTGCGAATGCCCATCCATATACTACAGGGGTTGTCTGCCATACAGCCCCGGGGCGTGAACGGATTTAGTCGCTGGCCGGCTCAGGTCTTTTGACATCCGCTTTAATACGCTTATATTGATTGCCGCGCGGATAAGCTTTTTTACAATCGGTCAGTCCGACCAGATAGTCAATGCTGATGGCGTAATGTACGGCCAGCTTAATCAGCGACTGACTGGGAATATCCAGATTCCCGGTCTCATACCTTGAATAAGTTGTCTGGCTGACATTTAGGAGTCTGGCTACAACCTCTTGGCTTGTGTCGGAATCTTCGCGCAGATCGCGTATACGTTGATACATCAAAATCACCTCAAGGCAATTGTAGTTTATGCGTTTTTCGCATATTGACTTATATGCAATTTCCGCATAAAATGAATATGCGGGGCAACGTGGTGCGACAAATTCACACAATGGCTGCGGGCGGACGGCCCCGGACAAGACAGCCATTCCTGAGCAGCGTGCCATCATGCCCGGGTGCGTTTTGCTCAATACATAACCGCACTGCATCTGCCCTTGTGTTTACCGGGCATAAGCCGCTTTTCCCGAATAGGGGCTTCCGTTGGCAAGCACACTTTTACTTAAAGTAATATCTGTGATTAAGTCACAGATATAGCGCCTTTTATTTTATATAATCACAACAATATATAACAATTATGTCGCTTCCGGTACAAAACTTACACGCGCCCAACACAGCGTTAAAAATACTCGGAATACATCTGGTATTCCTGCATTTTTGGCTTTTGAGAAACGCTTTAAACAAAAACATAGGATTTAAACTGCCGGACAACGGCTGTATAAAAATATTTTCAGGAGGATGGTTATTATTAAAAGTTTAAAGGCAAAGCTTGTTCTGATCATACTTATTCTGGTTACAATCTCTTCGTTGCTGACCGTAACGCTGGGATTGTTCCAGAGCTTTAGCGTCACCGACAGAATTATTACAACCTTGGTGGAGGACAGATTAACCAGTGCCAATAATATGCTTACAACCTATCTTGGCGAGCGGTTTGGTTCTCTTAAGCTGGGCAACAGCGGCACTTTGGTTGACCAAAACGGCAAAAGTATAGCGGGCGAATTCGGGCCGGTGGATCAATTTGCTCAGGATATGGATGTTGTTGTCACCATCTTTGCAAAGGACGGGGAAAACTATACCCGCGTGCTGACAACCGTTAAGGATGACAAGGGCGAAAGAGCGGTCGGTACAACGCTGGACGTAAACGGACAAGCTTATACGGAAATTTCCAAAGGCCAG
>JAEWYJ010000102.1 GCA_023395695.1 Bacillota bacterium
GGAGTAAGCTATGGTTAAACTTGAAAATGTCAGTTTTAAATATGCCCATGCCGGCTCCGGCTCTTTGCAGCAGGTCTCTCTGAGCATCAGGCAGGGGGAGTGTGTATTGCTGTGCGGGCAGTCCGGCTGCGGAAAAACGACACTGACGCGCCTGATAAACGGACTCATTCCGCACTATTACGAGGGCGAATTGACCGGCGAGGTCATGGTTAGCGGCCTGAAGGTGCAGGATACAGAACTGTGTGACACGGCCCGAATTGTCGGCAGCGTGTTCCAAAACCCGCGCAGCCAGTTCTTCTGTGTGGATACCACCGGAGAAATCGCCTTTGGGTGCGAAAATCTCGGATTCCCCCCCGATGAGATTGAACAGCGGGTGGAAAGCGCCTCGTGCGAACTGGGTGCAGAAGATTTAATGGGACGCAGCATTTTTCAGCTTTCCGGCGGTGAAAAGCAGAAAATTGCCTGCGCTTCGGTGGCTGCTATGCAGCCGAATGTCTTTGTTTTGGATGAACCGACCTCTAATTTAGATATTGACGCCATTCAGGATCTGAAGCGCACACTTCTCCGATGGAAAGCGCAGGGCAAAACAATTATTATTGCCGAGCATCGGCTGTATTGGCTGACCGAGCTGTGTGATAGAGTCATTTATTTAAAGGATGGGCGTATCGCGCAGGATGTGCCGATGTCGGAATTCCGCCGTATGCCCTCGGGGACATTAAAAGCGCTTGGCCTGCGCACACTGAATTTGGCCGAGCTTTGCTGCCGGAGCGTGGAGCCTCGTACGCCAGCACTGCTGACCCTGCAAAACTATCGGTATATTTATCGGGGCGGGTCGTCGCCGGTTCTCAATATACCCACAGTGACCCTGCCACAGGGCGGCGTTATCGCAATTATCGGTAATAACGGAGCGGGAAAATCCACGCTGTCTAAATGCCTGTGCGGTTTGCAGAGACGGTTTTCAGGGCGTTGCCGCTGCGGCACATCCGTTTATTCCCGCCGCCAGATGCTTAAAAAGGGCTATCTTGTAATGCAGGATGTCAACCACCAGCTTTTTTGTGAAAGCGTAGAGGAGGAGCTGCATCTTGGCATGGCCAAAGACAACGCGCATCAGCTGGTCAAGGTGCTGGACGCTCTTGAGCTGACAGCGTTGAGAGAGCGGCATCCCATGTCCTTATCCGGCGGGCAAAAGCAGCGGGTCGCCATTGCCTCGGCGCTATTGGCGGATAAGGAATTCCTGGTGTTGGATGAGCCGACAAGTGGACTGGATTTTTATCATATGGAACGGACGGCCGAACTGTTATCCGCTCTTGGCGCGCAAAAGACGGTGTTCATTATTACCCATGACCCGGAACTGATTGTTCGCTGCTGCGACTATGTGCTTCATATGGCGCAGGGCGCAGTCAAAGAGCAGTATGCGTTAAATGCGCAGGGGCTGCTAAAGTTGCAACATTTCTTTAAGTGTGAAGCGCAAATGCTCCTGCCAATTAAAGTATAATACTATTAAACCAGCAACACGGACCGTTGTGGAACGGCCAAATAGCAGCGGAGAGCCCTGTTAAAAAGGGCTCTCCGTATTTTTTGCCTCAGGCGCTGTTTTATCGCAATTTATTGTGCCCTATCCGGTAGGATTAACCGGATTCCATATGACGACCAGCGGTTATGTTAGCAGCTTGCTCATCTAAGTGCATACCACTATCGTGACCTGCGGCAATAAATAGTCAATTCAGAATAATACGTCCCGTCATAACATTGATTAATACCAAAATAGGCATCGTCACCCCAAAATACGCCCCCTGTCAAAATAGCGTGATCCTCATAGACGGAAAAATTAGTAGCATCCTTGTCAATATCCTCGGCAACCTTTTGATCAGCCTGTGGGGAGGACCAATACACACGTGCATCGGCCAGCATCGCGGGGATTTTCTTCTTCAGCGCAGCCCCGGCCTTTTCTTCGAGCAGCGCCCCCTGCCATTCGCACAGGCTTTTGACAAGTGCTTCATCAGGTAGAGACTGTTGAGATGTCGAAGCAGTATACACCGTTATTTTAAGCGTATATATTTCCAAAGTATCAGACCGGTCAAGGGTGGCTGTAATTATCGTATCGGAAATTTCGCCTTCTATACCGCGCGCATAAAGCGAGGGACCTATTGGTTTGATCTCATGAAAGACTGCGCCATAGCTTTGCAGAACTTTTTCAAGCTCGGGTATTGCGTTGTCAAATCTTTTGACGGATTCTTCAAGCGGTGCCCCGGCGGAAAACATCTCTCGAGAGCAACCATAAATATTAATTCCGCAGGAACCGTAGAACATAATCGACAAAAGAATGGGCAGCCATTCCCAGCGCCAGCGGCGCATGGAGCGCGGTATAGATATACGCATGACAATCACTCCTTATAGCGGGGTGCCCCTTCAAAGAATGCGCAAGCAGGTCCGCCGTTATTTTTAGACTCCTGCCGCCGCCCAGTAAATAATACTTAATCCCCGTATGCCATACAAGACGTTGAATGCCCTTGCGGTGGTAAACTAAAAGACGCTTTAGAATAGGTGCATCCTTTGTGGCACGGAGTTTTTCAACCAGACTGATGACCAGATAAGTTTCACGCGGAGATTTTTCAAAAAATTCCATCAGTTTGTTATGTTTGCATGCTGCTATAAATTCCTTCACGGCGTCGACGGTGTCTGAATCGAAAAACCCATTTTCTTTTAGTCTACCACATTTTGGTTTGAAAGTCTTTAAACTATTGATTGCCTTTTGCAATGCTTTGACATCTGTTTTATTATAGGACCTGTTTATTTCTCCCTACTGTAATTTGTATTTAGCGTACAAATCAATCCTACATACATCCGTATGTGGCTTTCAATGGTCAAAATAGAAGGGCCGAGGGCTCGTTTCAGAATCCTCGGCTATAAAAAACATTATTTGTCTTTGGAATGGCGCGCTGCAACAAAGCATTTGTGTCTTCTTGGTCTTCATTCCCGATAAAACCGCTGTGTTCCGTACGCTGGCAGAATGGTGTAATCGAAGACCCTATCGATACCGATAAGGATGGCAACGCGCTGACCTTGCAGGACATTATGGCGGATGAGGGCAGCATTTTTGAAGATATTGAATTTCGTCTTCGCGCACAAGAGCTGCACCACAGTATTGAAAGCGAGCTCAACGACCGGGAGCGCGATATTGTCATACTGCGTTACGGCTTGCATGGCAAGCGGCCATTGACCCAGCGCGAAATTGCCCAGAGCATGGGTATATCGCGCTCTTATGTGTCGCGGCTGGAATCAAAGGCGCTTTCTAAGCTAAGAGAAAAATTCGAAAAAAAGGAGCAGTAATCCTGATATGCGCTTTTGGCAAACGCTTTTAGCTGCACAAAAAATGCTTGGCAGTATCAAGCATC
>JAEWYJ010000127.1 GCA_023395695.1 Bacillota bacterium
TGATGGGCTTTAAGCTTAAAATTCACGCCGATGAAATGGTACAGCTTGGCGGCGCCGAGCTGGCGGCAGAGGTTGGCGCAGTTTCGGCCGACCATCTGCTTCAGGCTTCGGATCAGGGTATTGCCGATATGGCTAAGGCCGGCGTAATCGGCACCATGCTGCCCGCTACCGCGTTCAGCCTCAAGGAGGAGTTTGCCCGTGCCCGCAAGATGATTGACGACGGCATGGCGGTTGCTGTTGCCAGCGACCTGAACCCCGGCAGCTGCTTTACCAATTCCATTCCCCTGTTGATTGCACTGGCCTGTATTTATATGCGCATGTCGATAGAGGAAGTGGTTACGGCTCTGACGATCAACGGCGCGGCAGCCGTTGGCCGAGCCGACCGGATCGGCAGTATTGAGCCCGGCAAGCAGGCGGATATCATCTTTTTAAAATATCCGTCGATTCATTTTTTGCCCTATCACACCGCCATCAATCTGGTTGAAACGGTGATGAAGAACGGTGAAATTGTATTAACCCGATAACCTCTCCCCCTTATCCATAGAGCCAAAGCCGGGTCCGCTGCATGTAGCGGGCCCGGCGCATTTTATAGCCAAACAAATTGAATACAAGCCGTTGCGGCGCTAAATTTTACATTTGGCCGTGCCGCCCTCTCCGTCCGGCAATCCAGCTGCGTCCTGCACCCGAGAGGCACAAAATATTTTAATCAATCCTATTCCCGCTTTCGTATTGTTGGGCTGCAAGCGCCTAAACCCCCTGTAAAATTGTGCTATAGCTGGCGCATTTCTTTAATATGACAAATTTTGTGCCATTCCACAGCAATTAATTTTTAAAAAATTTACTTGTATTTTAAAAATTCATTGATAATTTATAGTAAAATATTTCATAATAAGTTAAGCGCCTGATATCTTTCATCTCGTATAGGAAATTGTAACGGCAATCATAAGCCATTTAAAAGAATTTCAATGTCTCTCAGTTCGGACAGGATTTTACGTACTTGTCGCGCTGAAAATCCAAGTGTTCGGGACTTTCCTCCGAGAAAAATCGTCAGGAAGTCTCTATTTTTATATGTGCGGGGGCTGACTTGTTTCAGGATGCTTGCATGTGTTCGCAGCATTTGCAAATATCAAGTTCATCGAACGGAGGGAGTGTCTCTATAAAATGATAAAATCGACAAATTACTTGATTGAAAAACTCAAGGAGTCGGTGGCGTCGGTATTGCCAATTTGCCTTCTGGTGTTGGCAGCCTGTTTCACCATCGTGCCTGTAACGCCCGATATTATGTTATCCTTTATTATAGGCGCAATGCTGCTGATATTCGGCATGGGGTTCTTTACACTGGGCGCCGACATTGCAATGACGCCCATTGGTAAGCAGATTGGCAGAAAAATGACCAAAGCAAAAAATTTGTGGCTTATTTTTCCGTTAAGCTTTTTGCTGGGCGTTATGATCACCGTTTCGGAACCGGATTTGCAGGTGCTTTCCGCCAATGTGCCGCATATTGGCACCATGGTACTTATCATAACCGTGGCGGTCGGCGTCGGAATTTTTTTACTCGTTTCTATGATGCGCATTATTTTTGCCATAAAGCTAAGATGGTTGCTTTTGTTCTTTTATGCGCTGATATTTCTCTTGGCCTTCTTGTCGGATATTAATTATCTGAGCGTTGCATTTGACTCGGGCGGCGTTACAACCGGGCCTATGACGGTGCCGTTTATTATGGCGCTCGGCGTGGGTGTCGCTTATGTGCGAAGCGATAACAGAGCGGAGGAGGACAGCTTCGGCCTTGTGGCGCTGTGCTCCATCGGTCCCATACTGGCTGTTATGGTATTGGGCTTCTTCTACTCCGGCGGAGATGCTTCCGCTGGAGAGCTGGCCGTTAAAAACTATACCGATACAGCCGAAATAGGCATGAGCTATCTGCGCGCACTGCCCCATTACATGCACGAGGTTCTGATAGCACTGGCGCCGATTGTTATTTTCTTTCTGATTTCTCAGGTCGTTGCGCTAAAGCTTGAAAAACGCGCGTTTCAACGTATATTAATTGGCATCGCTTATACCTACGTAGGCCTTGTGCTGTTTCTCGTCGGTGTCAACGTCGGGTTTTCTCCGCTGGGCACCGCGCTGGGTGGCGAGCTGGTACTGGGCTGGAAGCGTTATTTGCTTATACCACTGGGCATGCTGATGGGCTGGTTCGTTATAGCGGCGGAACCGGCTGTACATGTTTTGAATAAGCAGGTAGAGGAAATTACCTCGGGCGCCATCTCCGCTCAGGCAATGGGCATCAGCCTTTCTATCGCCATTGCTGTGGCGGTGGGGCTGGCTATGCTCCGGGTGCTCACAGGGGTTCCCATTTTGTGGTTTCTGCTTCCCGGTTATCTGATTGCGCTGACTCTGAGCTTTTTTGTCCCTCCAATCTTTACAGCCATTGCGTTTGACTCGGGCGGTGTTGCATCAGGCCCCATGACCGCTACGTTTATGCTGCCGCTGGCTGTCGGCGCAACCAGCGCTTTGGGCGGCAATGTTCTCACCGACGCCTTTGGCCTTGTTGCAATGGTAGCCATGATGCCGCTGATTACGATACAGGTTATGGGCATGGTCTATGTGCTTAAAACCGCCAAGGACGACAAGATGGCGCCCGCCGAAGCGTATGACGATCTCTCTGTTATTGAACTGTGGGAGGTAATTTAAATGGAGCTTAATTATGTAATTTCCATAGTGAGCCGGAACCGGTGCGAGGAAATGGCTTCGCTGTGTCTGGCCCATGAGTTTCCGCTCATTTTGACAGCCTTAGGCAGAGGAACCGCCACAAAAAAGCTGTTAAATCTGTATGGCCTTGAGGCTACGGAAAAGGCTGTCATTATGACAATAGCCGACGCCCAAAAGACAAAGGACTTTATTTTAGAAATACGAAAAAGATTTTATATCGATATTCCGGGCAACGGCATTGTCCTCTCGATTCCGATTAAAAGTGTTGGAGGTGTAAGAACATTGGCTTTTTTATCAGATGGTGCTTCCTCAGATAAAGCACCGCCCCAAGCGACGTTTGAAAACGAAGTGATTGTCGTAATCTCAAACGAGGGGTACACCGAAACGGTTATGGATGCGGCGCGGGCCGCCGGCGCTATGGGCGGAACTGTCATCCATGCCAAAGGCAGCGGCGCTCGGAAAGCCGAAAAATTCTACGGCGTATCTCTGGCGGCTGAAAAGGAGATTATTCTGATCGTTTCAAAAACGTCTGAAAAGGCCGCCATTATGCATGGCATTATCAAGGAGATGGGGCCGGACAGTCCGGCAGGCTGCATTGTGTTTTCAATGCCGGTTTCGCACCTTGCTGGGCTTCGTTTCAATCCCTGATAGAACACTTGTTGTCCCGTATGCGCAGACTTGGGCTTGACCAACCTTTTCTCAATACCACCGGCAGTATGAACAAGAGCCAACGTCCTACCGACGCCGGCTCTTGTTTTTTGTAGCAGCAACATTATGAAATTGGCATATCGGCAGCCTGCCCGGCTCTGACAACAAAAATTAATGGCCGGTCTTTTGACGCCAGCATTTCACCGCATCCGGATTAACCAAATTTTGAGGCAGCTGTCCCTGCAGCGCCAGAATAACATTGTCGGTCGTCATGTCGGCCAGACGTTGCTGACACTCGCAGGTCCAGCCTGCAATATGGGGGGTTATAATAACATTGTCATAGTTTGCAATTTCCATAATGGGGTCATCGCCGGGAATGGGCTCTTCGTTTTCGGCGACGTCCAGGCCGCAGCCCGCAATTTTACCTTGCTTAACAGCCGCAATCAGCGCGCCCTGCTTGACCAGCTTACCGCGGGCTGTGTTGATAAACAGCGCAGACGTTTTCATCAGGCCAAATTCCTTTTCGCCCACCGCGCCTTTGGTGTCCTCTGTCAGCGGCAAATGCAGGCTGATAATGTCCGCGGTGGAAAACAAGGTCTCCCAGTCAACCTTTCTGACATGATCCGCCGCCGCCTTTTCGGCTGAAACGTAAGGGTCGTAGCCAATAAACGCGCAATGCCATCCGCTAAGGCGCGCAATCACCTCGCGGGTAATGCCGCCCAATCCTACGAAACCGATGGTTTTACCGTACAGCTCGGTGCCGGCCATCTCC
>JAEWYJ010000134.1 GCA_023395695.1 Bacillota bacterium
AATTGCATGCAGGCAAGATGACGTTTGCCTTTGCACGCTAAATTGCCCTGCTTGTAGCCCGTCAAGACGTCTTGTTTTTCCAATGCTTTGATTATAAGCGCTATGTGAAAGCATTTTAGCGCCGCAATGGACCTTGCCTGTAAATGGTACGGAAATTTTCAAGAATGCGCCTCGTCGTCGAATATCAGCTTTTCCTGCCCGGCGCAATAAAAGATAGCCGTAGCCGTTGCGCAAAGCGTGCGCGTTTTTTCAGAAAATCCTTCGGCTGTAAGCTGTACGAAGGTCTTGCCAACCCGTGTGGCCCGGGCCGTTATCAGCAGATGATCCTTATTGGGTGCGGGGCTCAAAAAGCTCAACGAAAGATTCACCGTCGGCGTAAAGGTGCCGCTGAGCGCCAGCGACGTAATGCCCATCGTAATATCAAACATGGTACAAAGCATACCGCCGTGCACAACTCCGCCGGGGTTCATCATCCAATCGTTTGTTTCAAAGCGTAGCGTCAGCGTCTGCGTTGCATAATCGCACTCGACAATTTCATAGGTCAGGCGGCGGTTGATGCAATCTTCCCGACTGTTTCTGACGTAGTTAAGATACCAGCCGGCCCTGCGTTCCATTAAAAGCGTCTCGGGTGATTTCATAGTGTCCTCCCTACTTTAAAAAATCGGCTAAAATTTTTAAAAATAAACCGGCAATCACACAGGTCATCACAGGGCGGATGAACCGGCTGCCTTTTTCAATCGCCATTTTAGAGCCTAGAAAATTACCAAGTGCCGCGCACAATATGCACGGAACAGCGACGGTATACAACACCTTGCCGCCCAGCATATAGGTGATGAGCGCACCGACGTTGGAACCCAGATTGACCACCTTGGCATTTGCGGTTGCGGTTACCATTGAATAGCCGATAAAGGCCGTAAAGCTCATAAGCAAAAACGTCCCGGCTCCGGGGCCGAAAACGCCGTCGTATATACCTATGCCAACGCCGATGCCAAGGCAGCGCAGGTTCTCTTTTCGGGGTTCTATAAAATGATTTTCGTCGCTGCCAAGCTGCTTGCGGGTCAGCATAAAAACCGCCACGACCGGTAAGCAAAGCATCATCATCATTTGTACCGTCTCGTCAGACAACAGCAGCACCAGCTTTGCGCCAAATAAGCCCCCAACAATCGCGCCGGCTGCGGAGATTAACGCCGGCTGCAAACGGATACTCCCGCTTTTGGCAAATTGCCGTACCGCAATAGCGGTACCAAAGGACGACGCCAGTTTGTTGGTGCCGTAAGCAACATGCACCGGCAAGCCTGCAAAAAGATACGCCGGCAGGCTGATTAACCCGCCGCCGCCTGCAACGGAATCGACAAATCCTGCAAAAAACACCAGCGGAAGCAGGATGGAATAATTCTCTATTGTGAATGGCATTTTAACTCCCCATTTTAATATGTCAATATAAAAGCAGTTCTACTCTACTAGAAGCGCCTGCCTTTGTCAACCCAATTTATACCCGCAGCTTGACCGGTGTGCGTAAAGATGTTACAATCATATACGTGAAAATGAATTTTACACCGGAGGGAATAAATTATGGCCAGTGCGGACGCCAGCGTAAAGGTCATCGAGCGCGCACTCAAGATGCTCAACTGCTTTACCAAAGAAAAGCTGAGCCTGTCTCTTGTTGAAATTGCAAGAGAAATAGATCTGCCGCCAAGTACGACTTCGCGCATTCTTGCAACACTTGAAAAATACAGCTACCTTTATCGCGACGAAGAAACCCAGCGCTACTATCTGGGGCCAAGCATCGCGCGCCTTGGAACACTATGTTATTCGCACATGGATTTTCGGCGTATTGCCGTCCCATATATGATTCAGCTGCGCGAAATCTATAACGAAAGTGTGGGCCTTTATGTTCCGAACAACGGTCACCGCGTATGCATTGAGCGTATTGAGAGCACCCATCCTTTAAAGCGTATTCTAAACATTGGCGACCGGCTGCCACTGACTCGCGGCGCTTCAGGTCGCTTGCTGCTGGCTTATCAGCCTCAGGCGGTCATCGACGAGCTTCTGCTGGCTGACCCTTATACCACCAATGAGCGATTGGCTGAAATTCGCACCGTGGGCTATTCCACCAGCCGCAGCGAACGCGAAGAGGGCGTGGTGTCTGTTGCTGCTCCGATCTTTGACTCGCATCACAGGGTGGTGGCCGCACTCAATATTTCAGGCCCCGCCGCGCGTATTGATATTGAACTGATGAACGAAATGGCTTTTAAGGCCAAGGAATTCGCGCTGCGTATTTCTCAGGAAATGGGCTTTTGATAAGCGGCGCCAGAAAACGTGTTGCTATTTTTATGATGGCTACTTAAATTACCGCAGGATATGGCGCATATCCTGCGGTAATTTTATTTTGAAGACCACTTTTTTCCTCACGAATCTGCTTTCGCCCTGTTGGTAACGCTGTTTTTCATATAATAAAATTCATCCGCCCCTGCCCCAAGCCGGATTGTAACGGCATGACTGAACTGGTACCGGTCGGTGATATCATACCAGTCGCAGGAAAGCGTCACCAGACCGTTCTCCTGAACAAAGTGGGTCACAACACCTTCAAGACCTACGCCGCCGTAGCCCCCCTCAAAATGGTAGCTGTCGTTTTGCGGGTCGTAATATTCCGTCCCCTTGCGGTCTTGTGCCAGACGGGCGCGAAACTGTTCTGCCGTCACCGGAAAATGGCGTGTCACCGTCCCCTCGACGACAGACGCGGGAACATCAACGCCGAATTTGTCGTATTCTTCCCTTCGCCCTTCCTGTGCGGCGCTGGAATAGTAAAGCAGGTAAGGGCGAAAATCCTGTGCGAAGCTCTGCTCGGTGTAATCTCTGTCAAACGGGCAGTAAAAGCCCCATACACTGAGGTATTTATTGTAATAGTCCTGTTGCTCAGGCGTCATATCGGGTTTATAGGGTCGGCTGACCTCAAAGGCGTCGGTGCTGATTTCATACGCCGCTGTCAGCGTTATTTGTTGGGCTCCGGCGTTAAAGCTGTTGCTTACCCGATAGCGGCCTGGCTCCTGCGCTCCCTCTACGCGCGTAAGATCAACTGCGTAATAACCGGTGTCCCGTGGCGGAACGGTCAGCGATTTTTCTGCCGGTGCACCCTCTTTTTCTAAAAGCGACTGCCAGGAACCGTTTTCTAATTTTTCAACTGTAAAGCGGGTCGAACAGGTCACCGGCTGTGCGCCGATATTCTCAAACCACAGCCGCAGCGCTGTTGATTCCGGCTTAAAGCTGTCAGGCGACGTGCCCATCTCAAGCTGGTAGTCCAGCGGCAGAGCGTCAAGCGCGGTGCGGATATCTGCTATTTCACGCTTTAGCGTACTGTACGCCATGCGGGATGCACTGTAATGCCGGGCAAGCGGTTGATCGCCGCTTATTTGGGTCAGATAGACATCACCGGTTTCAAATACAGTAATATCCGCCTGTCGGCCATCCTTCATCAAAAGGCCAAACGTCATATAATCACTCTGTGGCAGCTCGGTTTCTGCAGTCATTTCCTCGATAAAATATGCGTTGACAGGAAACTGCGCCAGCGCTTCGGCAAATTGCTTTGTAAGCGCATTTTCCTGGTTTAGATAGCTCTGCTGCAAACGATGGCTGTTCGGGCAGGAAAATTCCGTGGCACTGTAGCCGTCTTTTGAAAAAATTCCACCTGTACCGTCAACATAATAAGGCGCATTCCCGTTGTACCAGAAGGATTGAATTTCCTCGGGCGACACGTTGAGCACGGTTGTCAGCGGATTCACTTGTGGGGCGGGCAGCTCACAAGCATAACCACTGCTGCTTCGACCTGAGCAAGCAGATAACAGCACACAGGCCAGCGCCAGTAAAACAAAAAAGCTTTTTTTGAGCATCATGTACACCACCATTTATCTTATCAGGAATGCCTGCAAAGTACTTTCTGGCCGGATGTAACGCGTACCGCACTGTCTCCGGCTCCTCCTTTAAAGGCAGAAGGCAAGCCGCCATAATTTTATTTTAAATGTTATGGTTACTTTTATGCACCGCCAAGCGGCCAAGCAGTTGAGATGTTTTCAGCATATCACATCTAACGCTGAAAAGCTATGGTTCATAGAATCAGGCGCCCGAAAAAGCCGCGGGCTGCTTATGCCCGCAGCTTTTTCGGAACGCTGATGCCTTTATAAAAATTTAATATTACATCTGCTACTCGCTCAAAACACCGTCAACTATGCGCACCGTCCGATGGGCGTGAGACGCAATCTGAGCATCGTGCGTAATCATGACGATGGTGTGTCCACGCGCGTTGAGCGCCGAAAACAGCTTCATGACCTCTTCTCCGGTCGCGGAGTCCAGCGCACCGGTCGGCTCATCGGCTAAAAGCAGCCGGGGTTTTCCAATCAGCGCCCGCGCGATTGCTACGCGCTGCTGCTGCCCGCCCGAAAGTTCGTTGGGGTGGTGCCATATGCGCTCGGCTATACCCAGCATTTTCAATTGCTTTAATGCCTCCAGCTGCGCCTGCTGATGCGTCGCCCCACGCACCAAAAGCGGCATCATTACATTTTGCAGCACCGAATAGGTCGGTACAAGATGATAACGCTGAAAAATAAAACCGATAAGACGGTTGCGTACTGTTGTCAGCTGTGTATCGGTCATATCGTGAATCGGCAGCCCGGCAAGAAAATATTCCCCCGACTGTACGTCATCCATGCAGCCCAGAACATTCATCAACGTCGACTTGCCTGAACCCGAGGGCCCGAGCACCGCCAGATACTCCCCCTCCTCTACCGTCAGGCTTACGCTTTTAAGCGCCTGCACGACGGTATCCCCTATCTCAAAATTTTTTGAAACTTGTTTGACTTCTATTAGATGCGCCATCTGTTGCCCCCTGCTACCGCAGCTCGACTGCTGTAATAATTTCATCGCCGTCAACCGAATCGGTACCAAAATATATTTTAAGGGTGTTCCCTGCTTTTATAGCGGAAAAATCTTTGCTGCCGACCGCCATACCGACAGGGATCAGATATGTTTGGGTTTCTTCGGTCGCTGCGCTTTCGGGGGAAGCGCTCCGGTCAACGGTTGGCGCCGCCGGCTCAGATGACCCAGCGGCATTACTTGTATTTTGAGAATCTGTACGGCCTGCATTTTCTTTGTTCTTTGATGTGGTTATACCGTTACCCGGTGTGATAATCAGCACCACTTCGTTACCGACAATGCTTTTAACTTTTCCGCTGACGACTTTTTCGGAGTCGGAAGCATTTACATTATTGTTTTTTGTACCGTCAGAGAATGATCCGCTGTCCCGGGCTTTTTCTTCGGTGCGGTTTTTACCGACGGTCTGCGTTTTGGATGAACGTTCGCTCTGAGACATGCCATTGCCGCGCTGTCTTTCACCTCGGGACGTCTCCTGCGCCGCCGTTTTTTGTGCATCGGCGCAGGCCGTCAGATTCACCAGCACAAGCGTCGATACAAGCAGTGCAATTTTTAATTGTCGCATATGTTCTCTCCTTAATTTAAGGTCAGCGCCTCTATTGGAACCAGTCTGGAGGCTTTATATGCCGGGTAAAATCCAAACAGTGCGGCGGTAATCAGCGCAAAGGCCAAAGCCAGCAGGTATCCGGTCAGACTGGTTTCAAGCCGCATGCCAAACATTTCTATCAGCGGAATAACACCAAAGCTTAGAACTACGCCCAGCATGCCGCCAGCCAACCCCATAAAGACGGCCTCGAGTAAAAATTCCAGTAGAATGCTGCCGGCGGGGCAACCTATCGCTTTTAGAATACCTATCTCCGCCGTACGCTCCTGCACTGAGACGAACAGCACGTTCATATTGCCTATACCGCCTACCACAAAAACGATGGTGGCCACCGCAAACAATAGCATAGCCAGTGTATTGGCGGAGCTGGTTGCGGCGTCCATTGCGCTGCCCGCATCGGTAACGGCAAAGTTGCCCTTGGGGTAATTCTCGGTTAGTACTGCTTGAATATTTTCTATAGCCGCGTCTACACCCGACACGTTCTGAGCTACGGCGGTTATGGTCGGTTCGGTTTGTGCGCCAAAAATGTATTTTATAGCCGTATTGTACGGTATGTATATTGCGTTATCCGAACTGATGCCTGACGACACCGAACCCATTTCTTGCAGCACGCCGATTATTTCATAATTTTTGCCGTCGACGGTTATATAATCGCCATATGCGTAGGCAGGCACTGTAAAAACTTCTTTTGCCAGGCTATAGCCGATTACTGCGACATAATTGCTGCTGTTGTTATCCTCTTCAGTAATAAACCCGCCATACATCAGCGCCAAATTGCTGACCTGCTGATAATTTTGCAGCACGCCGACAACGGTTGTCCCGCTTTTTTCTTCCTCTAAATTACCGCCAAAAATCGCTGTGCTGCCGCTGACCAGGACGGTAACCTCCTCAAGCCCCGGTACCAGCTTTGAAATATCTTCAGCATCGGCTGCGGTCAGGCGCACGCGCGTGTTGCGCCCGCTGCTTCTTCGGGTATTGGTACCGCTTCTGCCGCCGGAGCTACCGCCCCGGCCTCCACCGGAAAAATTCCCGGAAAAACCCCCGCCGGAAAGACCTCCGGCAGGCGGGCCTCCTTCCATACCGGGCATTTCCATCTGTGTAGTCTGCGCATCGATCGATTTTACATCGATTGCCCCGGCATTCAGATTCTTAAACTGGTCGGCCACATCGGCCTGACCGCCCCGGCCAATGGCAATCACCAGTACAATTGTAGCCGAACCGACGATAATACCCAGCGAGGTGAGCAGCACCTTGGTTTTATTCTGGATGATATTAACCCATACCAGCCGTAATATTTCGCTTATTCTCATGCCCTGCCTACCCCGCTTGCCGCCAGAACTGTATCACCCTCCTCAAGCCCGCTGATAATTTCGACATACTGCCCGTTTGAAAATCCGGTCTTGACCGTTACTGTAACGGCATTACCCGCATCATCCAGCTTTTGCACTGTGGCAATGCCTTCTTTATTAGTTACTGTCTGGTTGTTGATATATAATACATTCTTTGCAACGCGTTGCAGCAGCGTGGTTTGTGCGCTCATGCCCTCGTACATATCGCGGGTATTTTCACCGTCGTATTTGACAGTGACGGTATAACTGACCGTCGCCGCACCTGATCGCGCCGCTTCAACCGAAATAGTGTCGACCTGCGCGTCAAAGGTGACGTCTTCAAAGGCGCTCATGCTGACGCTTGCGGGCTGACCGATGTAAACATTGAGAATATCTTCCTCGGAAATGGTAATCGGCACATAAACCGATGAGATGTTGGTCATGGTAAGCAACGTTTGCTGATTAAGCGTGTCGGTATCCTTGTCGTAGGTCACGTCAAAATCGTCCCCTTCCTCGAGGCTGACGCTGACAATCATACCGGTACATGGCGCGTAGACAATACCTTCTTCTGAAATACTTTTTTGAATGTCGTTAATCTGGCGAACTGTTTGGTCATAAGTCTCCTGCGCTTCTTCAACCGACTGGGAAAGCTGCAAAGTAGTCAGATTGTACTGGGCCTGCGCCGTCTGCGCCGAAAGCTCGGTCAGCTGCTTTGCCTGTTCGGCAGAAAGCGTCCCGGTCTGCTGGCTAAGCCTGGCATTTTCTAACGCAATATTGTAGCTTTCAACCTT
Source organism: Bacillota bacterium (assembly GCA_023395695.1). Taxonomy (GTDB): domain Bacteria; phylum Bacillota; class Clostridia; order Oscillospirales; family Ruminococcaceae; genus Yanshouia. The sequence continues at coordinate 7,647 of JAEWYJ010000134.1, forward strand.
CTTTTTAAGATCGCTTATCCTGTCGGACAGCGCATTGTCGTCACCATATTCTATATCATATTCTTCGTTGAAATCGGCCAGTCGCTCAGAATATTTGCTGTTGGCGCTTTGATAGTCCTCGTAGGCATTCTGGTAGCTTTTATAAAGCACTTTGGAGTCACGGTCCGCTATCTGCCCTTGCAGCGTCGCTATTTTATCAAGATATTGTCTCGCCTTGCTGTCTTCATCGCTCTTGTCCTTTTCCTCATCACTTAAATTATCATAAAGCTCCTGCCAGCTGGCGCGCTCCACCTCCCAGCCTGCTACCGCTTCATACTGGCTTTGATAGTCTTTGTAAAGCGCGCGATAGGTCTCGACCCTGCGGGCAAGCGCCTGAATATTTGAATAATCGTCGTCGTAGTTGTCCTCGTAGTTCTGATAGGTATTCAGATCTTCAAGCGTGTCTTCTAATTCCTCCTGCGCGTCGGCAAGCTGTCTTTCAAGTTGGGCTATTGTTACATTCTGGCTATTTTCTGCCAATTCTCCCTGCAGCAGTGCACTTTTATAGGTCTGCTCCGCTTTGAGCAGCTTGCTCTGCTGATCCAGCTTTGCCTGCTGCAGCTCCAGTTCGGCCATTTTGACCTGAAGCTGATAGGTGATAAGCCCCGCTTTTATTTCATCCACATTAAGCTGCATTAACGGATCACCCTGTTTGACCGATTGCCCCGCTTTTATAAGAATTTTTTCCACTGTTGTGGATACCGGAAACTTTACAACCTCTCGACTTAGCGAAATGGAAGAGCTTTCGCTTGATCCGACAATTACATCACCGCGCTGCACAGTATATTGCCGATAGGTGACGGCATCGGATTTGGTTTTATGGCCTGCAAGCAGCCGCCACATGGTCAGTGCAGCCAGCAACAACAATAGCAGCGCCACCGGCAGCAAATATTTTTTAAAATTCTTTCGCCTTTTGTTGCCCAACAGCGCCAGCAGCTCCTGCTGCGTATCTGTTGGGGCAGTCTCCATTACAGGCGTCTTTTCCTCTTGCTCCGCTATTTGCAGCTGTTCCATGCCTTTTCGCCCTTCCTATCATCAATACTGCTTTAAGCGTATGCCGCAAATGTGATATCCGGGTGATATATGCTAAAGGACATTCTGAAAAGAAGAGGATAAACCTGCGTTTATCCTCTTCTTTTATTTTATTTGCCGCTTTGTTTTTTTTGCCCCGGCGGTACCTCAAACCAGAAGCAGCTCCCCTTTTGGGGTTCGCTTTCCACTCCAAAGGGAAATTCTTGCTGCGTCAGGGCATCCTTTACGATTGATAATCCAAGGCCGCTGCCCGCTACAGCGCGTTGATGGGTATTGCGACTGCGATAATACCGCTCCCATATTAAGGGCAGCTCCTCCTTAGAAATGCCCAGACCGCTGTCCTTAATCTCAACGTGCAGCCATTTTTTGGGTGTCTCCCGCAGCGTAATGTCCACCGTTTTATCCGGCCCGGTGTAGTTAATCGCGTTTGATATCAGATTATAGAGCACCTGCCCGATACTTTGTTTATCGGCAAAGGCGTCTTTGTCTGCTTCTGCCCAAACTTTAATCACGTAGTCCGGATTGGTTTGTTCAAAGCGGGCCGTAATATCTGAAATCATCTGAGTCAGGTTAAATATTTCGGGCCTTAAGCTGCGCGTCTCATTTTCATCCCGCGAAATTTGAATCAGGTCGGTTACGAGCGCCGTAAGTCTGTCCGCTTCGGATATAATAACATCCAGCTGTGAGTCGCGGCTTGGTTTATTGTCACCGGTCAGGTCGCGTATCATTTCGGCATAGGCCTTTATCATAGTCAACGGCGTTTTTAAATCGTGCGAAACATTAGCCACGAGCTCTCGCCTTAGATCCTCTACCTTAGAAAGCCCCGCGGCTGAAAAATTTAACGCCTGCGCCAGTTCTTCTATTTCGGTAACCCCTCCGCCTTCATAATCCGCCGTATATTCACCCGTTGCCAGTCCCTTGGCTTTTTGGGTAATATTTTTAATTGGGCGTGAGAGCCGGCTGGCAATTAATTTAGACATAATCAGCGCCACAACAATAAGCAGTGCCGTAATAATACGGAGCTGACTTTTGAGAATACCCTTTGTAGAGCCCACCGGATCAAGCGATGCATTAAGAATATAGACCATTCTTTCGCCATTGGCATCAATGGCGGAATGCGCATAGATAAGAGCCGCGTTGCGAAAGTGACTGTTTTTGATCCGGATAACAAGTTCTTCCTGCTCACCTGATAAAACAGGCGCAATCATTTTGCCAACCGAGGTTTTGGCCGGCGAATGTATCAGGCAGCCCCGCCCCAGCATGTCGATAGAATAGCGCTCATTCCCTCTGCTGTCGAGCACAACGCAACACATGCCGTGCGAAAAGCAGATTTCTTCAAGCTTTGTTTCAAAATTACTGTCGTTAAAGCTGTTAAAAATTTGTCGGCCGGCCTGCATAATGCTGGCCTTTTGCATGCTGTGGTAATAGCTGTTAAGAAATATAATCTGAAACAACCACAGCAGCGCAACGGTAAAAAGCGTATAACCCAACAGGGAATTGACAATACGCCGCTCTATGCTTCTGTTTATTTTAAACATGGCGCTCCCCTTCAGGCCGCAGTTAATACTCAAATTTATATCCCAGTGAGCGCAGCGTTACAATACAGTTGCGATATTTGCCCAAATTTTGCCGCAGCATTTTAATATGCGTATCGAGCGTTCGGTCATCTCCAAAATAATCATAGCCCCATACCTCGGTTATAAGTCGCTCGCGAGAAAGTGCAATGCCGCGGTTTTTAACCATATAAAATAACAATTCGTACTCTTTAGGCGTCATTTGTACGGCCAAACTGTCTACTGTGACGGTTCGGCCGGTTACATCAATAATCAGGCCGTCAAATTCCATCTTTTCGTGCTCGTTGCGCGTTTGCTGGCTTCTGGTGAGAACAGCCGTAATCCGGGCCATCAGCTCCTTGGGTGAAAAGGGTTTGACCACATAATCGTCAATGCCCAGCTCAAACCCAAACAACTTGTCGTATTCCTCCCCCCGGGCCGACAGCATAATAACCGGCAGCGAGGAGAATTTTCGAATTTGCTTGACAGCCGTAAAGCCATCCACTCTCGGCATCATAATATCCATAACAAGCAGGTCAAATTTATTGTCTCTGCAAAGCGTCACCGCTTCTGCCCCGTCGGCGGCCTCGGCAACCTCGTGGCCAGAAAATTGTGCATATTCCTTGACTACAAAGCGAATCTTTTCTTCGTCGTCGACAATCAATATTTTAGCCATTCCTGCTC